>JABFRE010000062.1 GCA_013141325.1 Novosphingobium sp. | reverse complement strand
GCGGCGAATTCCGCTTTGGCACCGATCACGCGGTCTATGTCCGCCACGCTTTGATGGTTATGCGCCGCCACCGGGCCCAGTTCGACTGGCTGATCGAAGACCCGGAGGACTTTCAGCAGCGCCCCGGTGGCTGGCCCGAAACCCGCTATGAGCACAAGGCCCGCACCGTCTACGGGCACGAGGTCTGGTATTTTCGCTGGAGGCGTACTTAGGGCTACCTCTGGCGTAGAATTACCAAATTATTGCAATGGGTTATCTACGCTATCGTTTTCGTCCCTTGGCGGCAATTTCCGCCTCGGTGATTACCTGCGGACACAGACGCCAAGGCAGACCTTGCGGAATTGAAGACAAGCAGGAGCGATTTCCCATGATAATCGACCATCTCGAACTATCGACCGGCCAATTTGACGACATGTGCGCCTTCTATGATGCCGTGCTAGCCCCGCTCGACGTCATCCGGATCGTCGCAGGGTCACCGGCCGGCTATGGCCGAGGGGAACGCCTGCCGTTCTGGATCCGCCTGGGCGATCCCATCACTCGCTATGTACACTATGCTTTTGCTTGCCTGACGCGCGCGCAGGTCCATCATGCCTTTGACGCTGCCAGGGCATTGGGCGCAGCCGGTTTGCGCGAACCCAAGCTCCACCCACATATCGATCCGAACTACTACGCAGCTTACGCTTATGACCCCGACGGGCACCTGATCGAATTCGTTTGCCGCAGCGAAGCGGAGAGGTAGTGTAAGCGGACCAAGTTAAACTGATCGGACCCAGACCATAAGGTGCATCTTCAGAATGGGAGTGTTGCTAGTAGCGCTCGCTGGGTCGGCTTCGAGTTCGGCGCAGCAAGTGGCCGGCCAGTTCCCCGCACATTGGAATCAGGGATCGACCGATTGCGAGCATCATGCGCGCCCTCCGCTTGAGGTCGAGGCTTACAACAGTTCGACCTACATTCTCCGAGAAAGCCTTTGCCAGACCTATGAGGGCAATTTCCTCTATCTTCTGATCGGCACCAAGCGCGCCTTGCTGATCGATGCCGGCGATGTCGAGGATCCGGCGCAGATGCCGCTTGCACGCACCGTAGAAGGCATCTTGGCGCGGACTGCACCGGGCCTTCCGCTGCTGGTGCTGCACACTCACGGTCATTTCGATCACCGGGCAGGCGACGGGCAGATTGCCGGTCTTGGCAATGTCGAGGTGGTCCCGTCCGATCTTGCCAGCATCACGCGATATTTCGGGTGGAAGATCTGGCCCGATAGTCAGGGTCAGATCGATCTGGGAGGCCGGATCGTCGATGTCCTGCCCACACCGGGGCATCACGAAGCGCATCTGGTCTTCTATGACCGGCAAACGCAGCTGCTGTTTTCTGGCGACATGTTGCTGCCCGGTAGATTGCTGATCGCCGATACCGCAGCCGATTTGGCGAGCGCCCGGCGTCTGGCAAGCTTTGGACAAAGCCATCCGATCACCTACGCTCTGGGCGGGCACATCGAGCTTGACCGGGCCGGAACGACCTTTTTGGGCGTGAACTACCACCCGGACGAGCGCCCGCTGCAACTCACCGCAAAGGACGTTGCAGACTTGCCATCGGCCATTGCCGACTTCAACGGAATCTATTCGCGGCACGGCGACTATCTGATGATCAATCAGAACCGGGTTCTGACCCTTTATGCGGCGTGTGCCTTGCTCGCCCTAGCATTGATCGGGTGGGGTATTGGGCGTTGGTGGCGCAGACGGAAACTCAACAAATCCAGGGGATGAGTCTTGCTACCCAGATCGGCTTGACAGTCACTGGTTATGCCGAAAAATACTAGATGTGCTGGTCTCAGCCTATCGCCTGATACCCCAGGCGTGTGGCAGCGCTGACGAGTGCGGCTTCGCGGTGCGGCATGATGCCGCTCACGACAGAATCGTGGGCCGCGAGAATGTCGGCACCAGCCTTTTCGGGCGTTCCCCCTTCGAACGGTGGCTGGGGATCATATTCGAAAGCCAGCTGTAGTGTCCGGGCGACCGTTTCGCCGCTGATCGCGGCGATCAGCGTCAGAGCGAAGTCGATCCCCGCCGTAACTCCGCCGCCGGTCACGCGGTTGCGGTCTGTCACGGCGCGGGCCTGTTCAGGCCGTGCCCCGAACATGGCGAGATGATGGTGCCAGGCCCAATGAGTTGTCGCGCGGTAGCCATCCAGCAAGCCCGCCGCCCCGAGCACGAGCGAGCCGGTGCACACGCTGGTGACCCATGCCGCCTGCCCGCCGATGGCGCGCACCCACGCCATCGCAGCGTCATCCTCCATCACTTCGGAAACGCCAAGCCCGCCAGGAACACACAGGACTTCTGCACTGCGGACCTCATCGAAGGTTGCGGTCGGCACAATCGCAAAGCCTGCGTCGGTCATCACAGGCTGGCGATCCTTCCAGACCAGATCCACTTTGGCACCAGGCATCCGCGAGAGGAACTGGGCCGGACCTGTCAGATCGAGCTGGGTCAGGCCGGGGAACAGCAGGAAGGCAATCTGGGTCATGGCGCGCCTCTTGGTGGTGGAATTGCTTTGACCTATCGCATCTGCCCATTGGCATAAATGTAACAAGGATGCATATTTGTGCCATGCTGCATCGAGTCGCCATTGCCGTGTTTGACGGATTCCAACTGCTCGACGCGAGCGGTCCGGCCAGTGTTTATGGCAGCGCGAACGACGCGCTGACCGGGGTTTTTGATGCAGGAGTCGAGCCGCAGGCCGGCCAGGGCTATGAGGTAATCACTGTTTCAAACCGCGGCGGGCCGGTCCGCAGCAGTTCCGGCGTAGAGATCCTGACGACTGCAATTGCACAAGTCGCCCCGTCCAGCCTCGACAGCCTGTTTGTCATTGGCGGCGAAGATGAAGGCCTGCGCCGGGCAGGCGATGATCCGGCGCTGCGTGACTGGACGCGCGCCGCGCAGCACCATGTCAGCCGGATCGGCTCGATCTGTTCGGGCAGTTTGCTGCTCGCGCATTGGGGCCTTATCGGCGCGCGCCGCTTTGCGACCCATTGGGACGCTGTGCCCCATATCCGCAAACGCTGGCCGGAACTGGCGCTGGATGCGGAATCGATCTTTGTCGAAGACGGTTCGCTCTGGACCTCCGCCGGAGTGACAACCGGGATCGACATGACGCTGGCGCTGGTGGAACGCGATCACGGGCCAGCGATTGCGCGCGGCGTCGCACAGCGGCTGGTGCTCAGCATCCGCCGTCCAGGCTGGCAATCGCAGTTCAGCCCGATGCTGGCCGCGCAAAGCGGGCGCGATGGCCGCTATGCAGATCTGATTGCCTGGATTGCGGGCCATCTTGACCAGCCCATGTCAGTCGAAAAGCTGGCTGAACGGGCGGGCGAGACCTTGCGCAGCTTTCACCGCAACTTCACTGAAGCCACCGGCTCGCCGCCCGCCCAATTCGTCAACCGCAATCGCATCCTGCGTGCCCGCGCGCTGATCGAAGCCGGGCATCCGCTTAAACAGGTTGCGGGCATGACCGGCTTTCCACATCCGGCCAGGCTTTCGGCGGCGTTTCAGCGCGAACTGGGCCTGACCGCCAGCGAATACCGGATGCTGCATGGTTCAGCCTGCAATGCTGCTAGGGGCGGTGCTGCATCTGTTCCAGCGCGCTGCTGAGCCAGGCCCGGAATGCGGCGATGCGGCGGTCATGCGCCTGCTCGCTTCGCGTCACCAAATAGAAGGTGCCAGTGCTGCCAGAGGGCTCAAACGGCGCGACAAGCGCCTGTCCGAACCCGTCCCGCGCCGCGATCAAAGGGTGCATGGCAAGAGCAACACCCAAACCATGCTCGGCGGCTTCCAAGGCCGATGGTACAGAATCGACCCACATTTCGCTTGTTGGCACCAAATCCGGGACCTTGTTCGCGGCAAGCCATGCCGGCCAGGCACCAGGCTGTGCGGTCAGATGAATCAGGGTCATGCCGCCAAGATCGCGGGGCCGCGCGATCATGCGCCCCAGCTCCGGTGCACAGACTGGCAGGCTGACCACGTCGATCAGCTCTTCAAACCGCAGACCAGCGGCGCGGCCTTTGCCATATCGGATGGCAACATCCACATCCAGCCCGTCAAAGTCGGCATAGTCATGGGTCGCCTCAAGCTTCAGGGTCAGCCCCGGGCAGAACGCCTGCAACTGCGCGAGCCGGGGCAACAGGACCGTGCTGGAAAAGAACGGCAGCGCGCTGACCCGCAGCGCCGCCTGATGCGAACCTGCCAGTTCCTTGAGCGCGCCACTTGCCGTCGCCAGCATTTCAAGCGCTTCCTTGACGGCTTTGAGATAGTCCGCCCCTGCCGGGGTCAGCACGACCGCGCGGGTGCTGCGCGCGAACAGCCGCACGCCGAGCTGCGTTTCCAGCCCCCGGATCTGATGGCTGACGGCAGAGGGTGTCAGCCCCAGCACTTCGGCAGCCTTGCGAAAGCTCAGATGGGCTGCAGCTTCCCTGAACGCCAGCAAGGCTGTTGTTGACGGCAATGCCAACGGGTTGGTCCCGGCCTGCATAGCGTATGAATGAGAATTTTTCATCAATGACGACAATAGATCATTTGTCACCCGAAGCAACGCTCGCCACCTGCCCTTGTCCCAGCAGCGATGGAGTTTGGACAATGGCAGTTTTTGAAGCGCATGGTGCCGGGCAGTGGACGCCGACCGCGCTGGCCCAGGGGCCGTTTTCCGGTCTGCAAGGCGGCGCGGTTGCCGGGCTGCTGGCTGGCGAGATCGAACTGCTGGCAGCCGAGCGGAGCTGGGGCGAAGCGCTGAGCGTCAGCGCCTGGTTCCTACGGCCCACGCCATTGGTGCGGCTTCGCACCGAAATCACGCCGGTCCGCGTAGGTGGGCGCATTTCAATCGTCGACAACACGGTCTGGGCGGACGGGCACGATCAGCCCTGCGCAATGGTCCGCGTCACGCTGGGAGTACCGCGGGCGATTGAGGTGCCGGGCTTTGCGTCACGTCCTGATGCGACATTCGATCCGCTGCAATATCCATCCAGCGCGCGCGCCGCTCCCCATGGCGGACCATGGTTCATGGATGCCATGGAGGCCCGCACCGGTGACGGGATCGGATGGTTCCGCCTGAAAGAGGATGTAATCGCAGGCGCAGGACCAATGGCGCGCGTGCTGGGCCCGGCGGACTGGGCGCATGGCATCTTTCGCCCCCTTGCCAATGTCGTGGCTGATCCGAACCCCAATCTGACCGTCCAGCTGCTGCGCGCGCCATGCGGGCAATGGATCGGGATCGAACCGCAAACCCATTGGCACCCCGATACCGGCGGCGGAATCGGCGGCGGGCTGATCCGCGATTGCGCAGGCGTGATCGGCCGTGTTTCGATGTCTGTCGCGCTGACTGCCTTTCCCGGCCCGGCAAGAGTGCCCTGATCGAGCGAACGAACCGGCTTGATCGATCACGGAGATCGACCTGACATTGCCAGCGCGGCAAGCGCATCTGCATGGATGGCCGCACAGTCAATTACTGGAAATGCTGAGGTCGCCGGGTCAAAGATCAGTGCCAGGTCGGTGCCGCCCAGCAGGATGGCTTCGACGCTTTCGTCGTGCAGCAGGAATTGTGCGGCGGCATGGAACGTCGCGGACTGCGCCGCTGTCGCGAAGCCGGCGATAGCCATTGCCGAATAGGCCTGGTGGACTTCATGCAGGTGCTGATCATTGGGTGGAATTATCGTTACCTGCGGCATGCGGCCATAGAACCGTGTTTCCATGACCGTGCGCGTGCCAAGAATACCCAAACGCCTGTAACCCATCTGCCTGATCGCCAAGCTTACCTCTTCAATCATGTCGATAACCGCCAGCGGTGACACCGGCTTGAAAGCATCAATGCAGAAATGGCCGGCGATGGACGTGATCGCCACGCAATCAGCCTCAGCCGCAGCCAGGCGATTGGCGAGAAGTTGGTAGATCGCAACCTGACTTGCCACATTTCCTGCGGCCAGATTGTGGAGCAAGGTCGGCGCGTCGGCGTGGACAATGGTTAGCTGCAGATCGGCATTCCGCGCGGCAAAAGCCGCAATCAGCCGCCGATAGTAAAAATCGGTCGCCGCAGGGCCAATTCCGCCGATCAAACCAAGATGCATCGGCCAACCCTCTCCATCCGTCACAGTTCATCCAGCTTTCGGCGGGCCAATTCCGATGGGTTGAGACCGGTATTGGATTCACCTTCCCGGTCGATCAACAGGATCTGGCATTCACGTTCTGCGAACGGGCGGTGCTCGGTGCCCCGAGGTACAACGATCATCTCACCCGGACCAAGCCGCCGGACGCCATCCCGGAACTCGATCGACAATTCGCCCGCAATCACCAGGAACAGTTCGTCCGTATCGCCGTGACTGTGCCAGGTGAAATCGCCTTGCACTTTGGCTATGCGCAGTTCGTTGCCGTTGTACCGCCCGACGATGCGCGGATTCCAGTGATCGGAAAAGGCAGCTAACTTGTCTTTCAGGGTGATAACGTCTGGCGCAGCCATGGAGCCTCCTGTGCTTGGGCAAAGCCTAACTCCGCGCCGGAAGGGCTGCAAACAGGATCATCGCAGCTCTGGCGGGATATCTCTGATCCGCGCCGAGTGCGCTTCAATCTCTTCCCTGCTGCGTGAAAGATAGACACGAGTGGCTGAGGGCGGGCGCTGCGCCACAGACAGTCCTGGCCGCCATTCTTGCGCGGGCCGGATCGGCCAGGGCGCAAAACCGCCACCACAGTTGGGACAGACATTGTGAAGCACCTCATCAACGCAAGCGGCGCAGAATGTGCACTCGAACGTGCAGATGCGCGCATCGGTTGACGACGGCGGCAGATCGCAATCGCAACATTCGCAATTCGGACGTAGTTCCAAGGACAATTTTCGTCTCCAGCTTGGGTTCGGAAGCAGGAGCAGTACCCGGCGGCCAGTCAGCACAAAATGACAATGATCGCTGATTTTGCGCCAAAATCCTGCCTACATCCGTCCGTCCTTCCAATGGGCCAGACTCTGAATCAAGCTTGGAGGAAAATCAGGGGATCACGTCAGACCCCAAATCGTTCGTCTCTAAAGGCCTTTCTTGGCGATCGGATCGATCCTCCTGCCTGCAGGTCAGCGGCATGAAATGTCCCGCGGGACCTTGCCGCCCTAATGCTGGTCGTCCTTTATCGACAAGCTTGGGCTAACGCCAGTCCAGCGCTTGAACGCACGGGAAAATGCTGCGGGATCGGAAAACCCCACAAGATATGCCACTTCATTGACGGATGTCTGTTTGCCACCAAGATATTGCAGCGCCAGTTCGTGCCGCAAATCGTCTAGAATCATCCCAAAACTCGTCCCCTCCCGCTTCAACTGACGATATAGCGATATCCGGCTCAGTCCGAGCTTCGCAGCGATCAAGTCCATCCCAACATGTTCGGTATGCAATAGGGGCACCAGCAGGCTTTGAACCCTTCCTGTCATGGTTTCGGTTGGCCGCAGTCGGGCCAGAAGAGCATCGGCCCGCTCGCAAAAAATGCCGAACACATATTTGTTTTCGTTGTTGGTGCGGATGGCCAGCCAACTTTCGTGAATGCAGATCGCGTTCTTGTCGCAGCCGAAGCTGATCGGCACCTGCATGATCCGGTCGTAGTCTGCCCGATAGTCAGGTTCAGCGTGAGTGAAGTGCACGCACCGCGCAAATGGCGCACTACCGAAATGGCGCGCTGTTTCGCAGATGAAGCGCGCAAAGGTGGATTCAGTCAGCTCGGGAAAATCATTGGGGGCGCGGCGCTGGTCTTCAAGCCACAGATCATCGCCGATGCGTTTGAGTTCGAACCGATTACCGCCAACGGTCGCGTCGATATCGATGGCTAACTTTGCATATCGGTTCAGTTGATCGAACGCCTCGCCCATCGTTTGGGCTGACTGACAGATCAGGCCGACGATTGAGATATCGGCAAAATGTGACTGCTCCCCGAAATGAAGCCCGAAGGCAGGATCATTGCATAGTGCTTTTGCCGTCTGCATCAGGGCCTTGAACACGCGGAAAGGCACGCGCGTGTCCGGATCTTCTAACTGCTGGAGTTGCAGATCACATCGTTCGGCCAGCAAAGTTGGATCCGCACCCTTTGCTGATGCCAAGTCCAGCAATGCCTTTGCGTAGCCTGCGGATACCGATGCCTCAGGCACAATTGAATCCTGTGATCACGCATTTGAAACCCAAAGCCATGGCAGGGAGTGTATTACACGAGTAACTCAGATGTCGAGCGCATAGTTCAGTCGCCTGTAACTGAGCATGCCGCGATCTGCCGCCGGAGCCATCCATGAATGAATTGACTGATCCCACTTTTCCTGCCGTCCCCTTCTGGAAAATCAACCTGCTGAGAGTGATGTTCTTCCTTCAGGCGGTCATAATGGGAGGTCTGGTCTGGTATCAACTCCTGTTCCAATCGGCAGATTGGCATTGGGGCCTTGGCATGGGCAAAGCGATGCTGGGCGCATTGGCATTGCTCAGCTTCCTGGGCCTGCGTTACCCGCTGCAGATGTTACCCCTGATGATCTATGAATTGGCCTGGAAAACCGTTTGGATCATGACGATCGCGTTGCCGGCCTGGCTCAACCATCGGATGACAGCTGGTATCGAGGAACTCTTCTATGACTGCATCGGCGTAACGATTGTCTATCTCGCTATCCCTTGGCGCTACGTCTTTGCGCGCTTTCTCGCCCAGCCTGCGGAACCGTGGCGCAAAAAGGCCTGATCATGAACTCAGACGCCCCCTTCACCCATGCAATCCCGGCAAGCGCGTCCGCAGAGAGGCCTATCGTGACCGCCAAAAACAACGGCGCCCAATTGGTGCTGAACCGGGCCGCTGCCCTATGGTATTTGATGGCCGCATTGGGCCAGATGGCCTTCCTGCTCTTCATTCTTCTGTTCTACTATCCATCGGCGCTGTCAGGCAATTTCGCTGCTTGGGACAAAAAGCCGAACATTGAAGGTTTCACCGCCGGAGATACCGGTGGCAACATGATGTTCGCTGCGCACGTTCTTGCAGCAGCAGTCATGACAGCAGGCGGACTGCTCCAACTCCTACCAGCCCTTCGCCAGAAATGGCCAAAGGTCCACCGCTGGAATGGCCGCCTCTTCATAGTCACGGCGCTGTCGCTGGCGTTTGGGGGGCTCTGGCTGGTCTGGGGGCGCGGCAGTTACCTCAACCTCACCGGGGCCATCGGTATTTCGCTCAACGCTCTGCTGATCATCAGCTTTGCATTCATGGCGTGGCAGACGGCCATCAAGCGGCAATTCGTCAAGCACCGCCTTTGGGCAATGCGGCTGTTCATCGTGGCCAATGCCGTCTGGTTCATGCGGCTGGGCTACATGATCTGGGGCGTTGGTACCGGGGGGATGGGCATCGGCGATGCCATGGATGGGCCCTATGACTACTTCCTCGCCTTTGGAAACAGCCTGGTGCCGCTGGCCATCATGGAGACCTATCTGCGGGTCAAAGCCGGCAAGAGCGACCGTGCGCTCTATCTGATTGCGGCCGGGCTCGTCTTGTCCGCCTTGCTCACCATCGGCGGAAGCGGCGCGGCCTGGATGATGATGTGGGGCCCCTATATTTGAACGCCGACAGGCGAAAGTGGTGAGTTGAACTCAACGACAGAGCCAAGGAATGATTGATTTATGGGCATAAAATTTTTGCCATTCGCTTTGGCGTTTCTGGTCTCGTTGATAGCAGCAAGTTCACCAGCTTCGGCACAGAGTTGCCCTGCTGGCTATTTCGTGATCGGGGGTCCAGGGGCCTATGGATGCGCCCCGATTCCCGGTTCAGGCAGTGGCGATAGCAGTAGCGGTGACGACCAGTCAGTTACAAACATTCGCATCGACAGTGGAACCCACTACTCACATGCGGTAATGGTCTGGCACGCCGATCTCGCCAACGTATGGATCGATGGAGGTATCTATTTTACCAAGCTGTCTAGCGAGACTGAAAAAGAAGCTGATCGTTCCGCAGGAACAAGAGCGCTCGCGGCATGCAATAAAATGATGGGCGGTGGCTGCACTGTAGCCTGGGAATGGTGGGATTCGGACTTGGTGATGTTTCGCCGACATAATGGCGAATTTTTGATTCCGGCGCAGTCGCGAGTCCAGCTCGAACTGAATGAGTGCTCGGCCGCACAAGCTTTGCCGTGCGAGGGCTTTCACATCGACGCCGGCTATTCGCGTTTGCTTAACGAGGGTGCGCGCAAATTGTATGCGGTGTCGGCTTGGGTTGAAGGCCCGGTGACGGACAACAAACTCTATGTCGCGTCCGGCCATCGCAGCTTGGATGATGCAGCCGCAGCGGCCATCAAGGCTTGCAGCACTGCGACCTCCCGCAAATGCGAAGTAGCTGAGTGGGTTGGCTCCGGATTTCTCCAGACCTTTCGACTTAATGGCGACTCTTTTGGGGTGACCGCCGAAACCACCGCCGAGCGCGCAAAGGAAGCCGCCAAGGCGATATGCAAGAAGCATAACAGCCCAACTTGCGAACTACAGGCGCAATTCGACAGCAAAAAGCCCGGGCTGTTCGTCCATGATTTCAAGAGGGCCGGGGCGCAATAAGCTTCCAGAAAAGCAAAAACTTTGATCACATGAACTGCTGAGAGAGACGGGAATCCGCGTGAATTCTGGCCTTTTTTCGTGGCGAGATGTGCTGCAAAAGAAGATCGGCGGTAGCGATGCGGCCTGGGTGGTCATTGGGGCGCCCATATTTGAATGCTGACAAGCGACAACACCGTATCAAACTCAAAGACAGAGCCAGAATGGTCTGGCGATGGGCTTCAATGTAATTGGCCACCTAGAGCATCGTGCTTTTAATCTGCAACATACCCGGCATGTTTGAGGTAATTCCAGCATTCGTCTGGTGAGTATAGTTCGCAGATTGATCCGACGGCCTGCCACAGGGCCTCGATGGTTCGGG
>JABFRE010000107.1 GCA_013141325.1 Novosphingobium sp. | reverse complement strand
CGGCCGCCGATGTCGATGCTTACCATGCCGCCCTCGCAGCGGCCCCGGCGCACACGGCGCTGTGGGTGATGATCGAAACCTGTGCGGTGGCCGCGCGGCTGGACGCGGTCGCTGCCCGCGCCGCTTCGACCCGGCTGGCCGCCTTGGTGTTGGGCACCAACGATCTGGCGAAGGAAATGCGGGCGCGGCTCACGCCGGGGCGCACACCGTTTCAGTCGATCCTGACCGCCTCCGTCTGCGCCGCGCGGGCCCACGGGCTGATCGCGCTCGACGGGGTCTGCAACGAGTTTCGCGACCTTGGCTTGTTCAGCGCAGAGGCCGCGCAGGGCCTCGAATTCGGCTTCGACGGCAAGACGCTGATCCATCCCGACCAGATCGAACCGTGCAACGCGGTGTTCTCACCCAGCGCCGAGGAACTGGATTGGGCGCGGTCCATGGTCGCCGCGTTCGCTCAGCCGGAGAACGCCGGCAAGGGCGCGATCCGGGTGGAAGGCAAGATGGTGGAGCTGCTGCACCTGGAGCAGGCCCGGCGGCTGATCGCGATTGCCGACATGCTCGGCGGATAACCGTGCCGCCCGGTTCGCCGGAATCGGCATCCGCAGAATCGGTTCACGCAGAGACCGCAGAGAAGAAGGTAGAGGCGCAGAGGAGTCGCGGACGCGGCGAAGCCGCCGTCATTCTCTTCGGTCCCGCTTGCCGAAGCCCTGCGATGATTGGGGAAGCCTTCGGCTTCACGAAACCTCTCTGCGCCTGCAGTTCTTCTCTGCGCTCTCTGCGTGAACCAATCTAGCGACCCCGGCGCACCAACGGCCTCAACTCGGCAAGCACCTTAGCCCCAGGCGCGGTAAACCCCGTAGGCGCTGGTTGCAGTCAGCACGATCCCGACCAGGATCAGCATGGTCTTCGGGTTGAAATGCTTGGCAGCCCAGGCGCCTAGCGGCGCGGCGAGCAGTCCGCCGATCAGCAGGCCCAGCGTCGCCCCGGCGACATCGGCCAGCCCCAGATGCCAGATGAAGGCGGCCGACACGGTCAGGGTCAGAAAGAATTCGACCGTGTTGACCGTGCCCACCACCTTGCGCGGATCGGCCCCCTGGATCAGCAGGTTGGAGGTAACCACCGGCCCCCAGCCGCCGCCACCGGCGGCATCGAGGAAACCGCCGAACAGGCCAAGCGGGGCGATAAATTTGGCTTCCTTGATCTTTGGCGGCCAGAAAATCCCGCGGACCAGAATGTAGATTCCGATCAGCGAGAGGTAGAGCAGCACGAACGGTTTGACCACGCCGGCATCGAGGTGGCTGAGCACATAGGCCCCCAGCACCCCGCCTATCACTCCGGGCACCAGCAGGCGGAAGAACAGCTTCTTGTCGACATTGCCGTGAAGCAGATGGCTGATCCCGGAAGTCGCGGTGGTAAAGCATTCGACAATGTGCACCCGCTGCGAGGCGAGCGCGGGCGGAACCCCCATCACCCCCACCAGCAGGGTGTTGGAGATCACCCCGAAGGCCATGCCCAGCGCCCCGTCGACCAATTGCGCAGCAAAGCCCACGCCGATGAACGGCAACAGGGCGGCAAGGTCGAAATGCGAAAAATCCATCCTGCTCGACTCCGCTCGGGCAATTGTCGATCATTTGAATAGAGTTTCGCCGCTGCGCCGGCGAGAAAGTTCTTCCTAGCCGCGCCGAAGCGAAACTTTTCTGCGGCAATCAGCGTCGCCGATAGCGAAAATACCAGATTTTGTGTCGGTTTTCAATCATCTATCTGACTCCGCTTCATTTTTGGCTGTTTCGCCGAACCTGAAATTGCTCCAGCAATCACCGGGTAATCACCGAAATGGCTATCACGAAACTTTCCGTACTGCAGTCAGACTTACTTCGAAGCCAAGCGGCAGCAGCAATTCGGAGATTCCCCATGCCTGACTGGCACGAAATGAGTCGGTAGGCGCCTTAGGGAGCATGGCGAAACCGGTCGTTCGCTTATCCAGATCCTAGCAGACATTTTTTCAAGCAAAGCCGGTGCGGCTCATTGGCATAACTGATGCGAGTTTGACTCCGGATCCTTTTTATACCAGACGTACGATATATAAAGGAGCTGATGGCAGTGGCAAACAAACAGCTGAGTTTGGCGTTCAGCCGACAGGTCGCTGCCTTTAAGGACGATCCATGTCCTAAGGTTTCTGCGCGGTTGGAGCGTGTTGCTCGCCTGCGCCGGATGGTGATTGACAGCCGCGAAGCGTTTCGCAGCGCTCTGGCTGATGATTTCGGATCGCACCACCCCTGGCTAACCGATCTGATGGAAACCGGCCCGGTGCTAGGACGCTGCAACTATTTTCTGGCACACCTTGCGGAATGGCTCTCGGAGGAACGGATTGATCTGGGGCCAGAACATGGCACGTCGCATGGTGAAATTCTGATGCTGCCCAAAGGCGTGATGGGCAATATTGCGCCGTGGAACTTCGCCATCGAATCTGCGCTGGTGATGTGCGTGGACATGCTGGCGGCGGGCAATCGCGTGATCATCAAACCGTCCGAACTGGCACCGGCCACGGCGCAAGCAGTAGCGGATGCCGTTGCCGCGTATTTCGAGCCGGAACTTCTCACCGTTGTGCAAGGCGGGCCGGAACTGGCGCAAGAGTTCGCCGCGATGCCCTGGGATCATCTGACCTTTACTGGCAGCCCGCGCATCGGGCGACTGGTAGCGCAGGCGGCAGCGCGCAACATGGTGCCGGTCACGCTCGAACTGGGCGGCAAGAACCCGGCATTGTTCGCGCCTGATGGCGTGACCGAAGAATTGGTGCGGCTTTTCCTCTCGTTCCGCACGCTCAAATCAGGACAGGTCTGCACCGCGCCCGATCATGTGCTGGTGCCGCGCGGGCAGATGGAAGACTGGATCAGGCTGGCCCAAGCTGTCTGGCAGCAGGCCTATCCGGCCTACGTCGGGAGTGATCAGTGCATCGGCATCATCAACGCAGCGCACTTCGATCGGCTGTCAGGCTATGTCGAGGAAGCCCGCGCTCGCGGTGTCCGCGTTGAGGGGCTGAACGGCGATGTGCCAGATCGCGGACTGCGCCACTTCCCGCTGACGCTGGTGATCGATCCACCAGCAGATCTCGGCTGCATGACCGATGAGGTGTTCGGCCCCGTCATACCAGTTGTGCCCTATGACGATGTGGACAGCGCCTTTGCGCAGATCAATGCCAGGGAAACGCCGTTAGGTGCTTATATCGCGACGCACGACACGGCGCTTGCCACGCGTTTTGTTCGCGAAGTGCGTAGCGGCGGGGCTGCGGTCAATAACTTCGGGCTGCAAGGCGGGCATGTCGCCCTCCCGTTCGGCGGGTTGGGAAACTCCGGCCAAGGGTGCCATTCGGCCAAGCAGGGCTTCCTCAACTACAGTCACGCCAAATCGGTCTTCTGGGGATCGGCGGACAATATCGTCCACAAGGTGTTGGAGCCGCCGCTGTCCGAGCTGACCGGCATGGCCGCCAATGGCCAGTATGGGGAAGCCTGACCATGCCAAAGATAGTCGATCATGACGAACGCCGCGCGCATATTGCAGCCGCCGTGCTGCGTGTCATCGCGCGCGACGGTGTGAAGGGTGCAGACCTGCGCTCGGTCGCCAAAGCGGCTGGTTGCTCGACCGGGGTAATCGCGCATTATGTCGGCGACAAGGAGGCGATGTTGCTGGGAGCATTGCGTGAGGCAATGAACCATGTCGCGCGCGGCATGTCCGATGTCGCCGCGGGGCAAAGCGGGATGGCGCGACTGATCGCAATGCTCGAGGCCGGGATGCCGCTTGATCCGGAACGTGCCGCCTCGTGCCGCATCTTCTATCACTTCGCCGCCAAAGGGATGAACGATCCCACGCTCGCGGGAGAGCTCGCCAGTTACTATGACTGGTGGCGGCGCGAGGTAGGCGATGTGATCGAGGTCTTGCAGGCGGATGGACATTTCGCCGCGCAAGATCCGTCAGCGCTTGCCGAGACGATGGTCGCTCTGGCCGAAGGATTGGCAATCCAGGGCGTATTCGCGACTGACCCGGCGCAAACCGCGCGGCTGAGCGGGAGGCTGGCCGATGCCATCGCGCGCTTTGACGCGCCTCGTCCCCGTCAGGAGCACATGGCATGAATTCGCTGCAATCGCTTGAAACCGCGGTCCATGCTGCCTGGCGTGAACGCACCCCGCAATCGGCTGCCTGGCATGAGCGAGCGCAAGCCGCACTGGTTGGGGGTGTTTCCGGAACGGTCCGCTTTTTTCCGCCCTATCCGGCCTATTTCGAAGGCGGTCACGGCGCGCATGTCACCGACATCGACGGGCATGACTACATCGACTGCTTCCTGTGCGGGGCCTGCCTGCTGCTAGGCCACCGTGCGCCCGCCTTGATGGAGGCGATTGCCGAAGGGGCCACCAGAGGCTCGTTGATCCTGAATCCTCGGCACAGCATCGAGACAGCCGAGATGGTCCAGAATCTGGTGCCGGGGGCAGAACGGGTACGCTTCCTCAACAGCGGCACCGAAGCGGTCATGTCCGCACTGCGCTTCGCCCGCGCCTTCTCCGGACGGGCCAAGATCATCAAGTTTCTGGGCACCTATCACGGCATGGAAGACCAGATGCTTGTCGGGCTCGATGGGCGGGCCAATGTGCTAGGAGCAGGCATCCCCCCCGGTGCAGTGGAAGACATCATCATGCTGCGCTTTGGCGATGAGCCAGCGCTGCATGCGGCACTGGCGGGTGGCGATGTCGCAGCGGTTCTCATGGACCCGTCAATGCATCACGGTGGATTGTGGGTGGGCGATGGCAGCTTCCACCATGCCTTGCGCGACATTACGGCGAAGGCAGGCACGCTGCTGATCTTTGATGAAGTCATCGCAGGCTTCCGGCTTGCGGCAGGCGGCGGGCAGCAGCATTTCGGGGTGACTGCAGACCTCGCCATCTTCGGCAAGGCTTTCTCTGCGGGCGAAAAGCTGGGCGCAGTGACAGGCCGGGCGGATGTGATGGGTGTGGCCGATCCCTCGGGGCGCTCCAGGGGGCCCTTCGCTTTCCAGAGCGGTACAGGCAATGACACCACGGTCGCGCAGCTTTGCGCGCAGACGGCGATGCGCGACTATGCCCAGCGTCAGGCCGATGGCGACTATGACAAGATTGCAGCGCTTGCCCGGCGGCTGGGTGATGGGTTGGTGGCGACCTTTGCCGCGCACGGGTTGGCGCTCCACGCCAACACACTGGGGCCGATCGTCCGAATTTTCATGATCGATGGCGCGGCCGACTATGATCGGGCGAGTATCACAAATCGCAAGCAGCTCAATCTCTTTCACCTCGCGCTTCTGACCGAAGGTGTGCTGACGATCCCCGGCTCGAACGATTTCTTCTTGTCCTTTGCCCACAGCGAAGCGGATATCGACGCGATCATTGCTGCTGCCGCGCGCGTGCTCAAGCGGTTTGACTTTGCCAGCGCGGTTGAACCATGATCGCGCTGCCAATCGCCGGTCACTGGTTCGAGCGCAAGGCGCTGGGCGATGGCATCACTCTGCTGTGGGAACCGCATGTCCACCCGCTCCTGCGCTGCAACATCTGGCATGTCGCAGGGCGGGACTGCGATCTGCTGGTCGATACCGGGCTGGGCGTGGCGAGCCTTGCAGAAGCTGCTGCAGATCTGTTCGAAAAGCCGCTGACCGTTGTCCTCACCCATTGTCATATGGACCATGCGGGCGGCGCGCACGAGTTCGGCGTGTGCTGCGTCCATGCCGCAGAGGCGCAGGCGCTCACCAACGCCAGTAATCATTTGCCGCTCGATGCAGCCGCCTATTCGCCTAATGATCTCGCGTGGTTTTCGGGCATTGGCTACGACATATCGGGCGGCCTGTTGACCGCGATCCCGCATGCCGGGTTCGATCCTGGCACGCATGTCATGCAAGCCGCCGAAGCCTCGCACCTGATTGGCGAAGGCGATATGGTCGATCTGGGCGACCGCAAGTTCGAGGTGCTGCATCTGCCCGGCCATTCGCCTGGCAGTATCGCATTGTGGGATGCACAAAGCGGCACGCTGTTCTCGGGCGATGCGATCTACGATGGCCCGTTGCTTGACCAGATTCCGGGCTCTGACATCCCGGCCTACATCCGCTCGATGGAACGTTTACGCGCCCTGCCCGCCCGTATTGTCCATGCCGGCCATGAACCCAGCTTTGGCCGCGGCCGGCTGGTCGAGCTGGCCGATGCCTATCTCAACAGCAGGAGCGACCCATGACCATCGATGTCATTGTGCCCGAGGCCATGCGCAAAGCCTATGACGCGTTCCATTATGCGCCAGCGGTGCGCGAAGCCGGACTGATTTTCTGTTCAGGCGTGATCGGCCAGGGCGACAGCGCCGAAGACGAGTTTCGTGACGCCTGGCGAAAGATCGGCCTGATCCTTGCCGAAGCTGGCGCCGACTACGCCGATATTGTCGATACGACGATCTGCATGGTTGATCTGGCCTCCAATGCCGCAGTGATGGCCAAGGTCAAAGATACGTTCGTGCAAGCGCCTTATCCGGCTTCAACCTGGATCGGCGTTTCCGGCTTCGTCCGCCCGGGCGCACGCGCTGAAATCAAAGTGATTGCGAGGGTGACGCCATGATGATCGAGGTTGGCGAATTGACCCGCGAAGTGGGCGCGACTGCGGTACGCGCCATCGAGGACGAGCTGGATTGGGAGCATCTGCCCCATGTCCACGCCTTTGCTTTTGAGAGCATCACCCTCAACAAGGCTGACCGCAATGGCTGGGATGCCAAAGTTGTTCTGCGCGATGGGCAGGCCATGCGGATGACGGTGGCGCTTGATGCCGATCGGTTAGGATATACTAACGCCACATTCGATGCCGACGGGACCGAGAATGGCCGCACCGTTTGCCGGATCGCTCCGGGCGACGGCGATCATTGCACGATGCAGCTGAGCTTCTTTGTTCCGGATCGCCCGAATCTCGACAAACCTGCTGTAGGCAAGTTTTATTCCGACATGTGGGCCCGCCTGATTGATGAGGACGAGCCCAAGATGATCCACCGCGCCCGCGCGCTGCGGGAAGGAGCCAGGCTCCATAAGCAGCGACGGCAGGTAACCTTGGCGGACGGTACGGTCTGCGATGTGCCACTGGTCTGTCCGCACCTAGGGCTACCACTTAATTGTGAACCGGACAGCGATAATGTGATGACTTGTCCCTGGCACGGCTACCGCTTCGATGCGCAGACTGGTCAATGCGTCACCGGTCAGATCAAGGGCTGGATAAATCGTCCGGTAGGCAACAAAGCATGAGGGTGGGCGGTTTCGTTGCCTGGCCTTTCGCACTGATGGTCGGCACCTATGCGCTTTACCAGTTGATGCTCAAGCTCCCGCGCCCTGGGATCAATATTCTTGCCTTCCAGGTGCTGGCATATGCAGTTGCCTTGGTCGCCGTCTCGATCCTTTGGTGGCGCAACCCTGAACTTGGAAGCAATCGTTTTGAACTGCGCGACGTGTTGGTTGCAGTGGTATTTGGCCTAGCGGTGGTTGGACTCGAGTACGGTTATGTCTCCGCTTTCCGCCTGGGCTGGCCGGTAAACACCACTGGACCCATGGTTACAGTTGCCACCGCAGTCTTGCTTGTTCCCCTCGGGTGGTTGGCATTTCGAGAAGTTCTGTCACCGCGCAACCTGATTGGTGCGATCATGTGCCTTTCAGGACTTTGGCTGCTTGTGCAGAAATAGCCTGAACGGCGGGCGCTCGGCTCCGATTGTCCAGCGCACAGACATCGAGTCAGATTTCGCTGACAGAGCGGCCAAAACCGGCACATCGATCATCAGTTTCGGTGATTGTCCAGGCCAATGCCAAAATTGCCATGGTCATCATCGAGATGAAGAGCGCAATGGCCGATGCGGACAGCTCTCCGGAGAACCAGTCCCGCCAACCGGCGTAAGTGATCGGCGAAAACCACAGGCTGAGCCAGCACGTCGCCAAGCCGGAGAAGATTCCCGCAGCCAAGGGCCAGGTATTGCGACGTCGGATAGCGGGTAACCGTGCCATAACGTGATCGCAAAAGCCGTCGTCCGACACCGGTCCTTCGAATTGCTCGCGCAACAAGAGGTCAATAGCGTCTTCCATCTCGTCGTTCATCACGCACGCTCCTCTTGTGATGTCGCTTGCCAGTCCGCCAGCAAAGCACGCAGCTTGGCCTTGCCGCGTTTGGCATGAGATTTCACGGTGCCAAGCGGCATTGCCAGCACATAGGCTGCCTCATCGTGGCTCAAGCCGAGCTGCACAACATGCAGCAGCACATCTTGCTCGGGAGCGGACAATCGGCGCATCGCGCGCTCTACATCGAGCCGCAGTTCGGCTGCACCGAGCGGCGATGTCTGCTGGTCGAGTATTTCCCGATCAATACCTTCCTCAGTCGATGACGACTTGCGGCGGGCCTGGAGAAAGCAGGAATAGGCGATGCGGTAGAGCCAGGTTGAAAAGCGCGCCTCGCCGCGAAATTGGTGCAACTTGCGCCATGCCTGCAGGAAGGTCTCTTGGGCGAGGTCGTCAGCTTTGGCATTGTCGCCATGAACGAGGCGGCGCAGCTGCGAGCGCACCAACCCCTGATGACGTCGCACTAGCAGTTCAAACGCACGCCGGTCGTCCGTCAGCAGCACACGGGCTACTAACGCATGATCGGCTTGCGCTGCGGCAATCGGGTCAGCCACGCATGTCGTCACGCCGGTTGAGCCACCAGTTCGCGAAGTAGCCAAGGCCAGTCATGAGCGGCAACAAGCCGAGTCCCCAAAGGCTGGCAATGCGCTGTCCGTCATGGAACTCAATCGGCAGTGCAAGGAACATCGCCATCAGCCCAAGACCACCGCCGATCAGCACCAGAGCCCGGCGCCGATCGGAATTTGAGGTGTGGGGGTCGGCCAAAAGCTCATGCGGCAATTCAACCCCTTTTTCCGCGAGTTGCAGCAGTGTGCGATAGCGCTCTTTCGTCTGGTCGGTGCGGTAGCGCATGAAGATCAGCAGGATCGCGACGGGTGTCAGCATTATTATGCCAGGGATGAACAGCATTGCAGGGTCCATCAGTCTCACTCCTGAAAAATTTGCATGGATATCAGCGCTTTTGTCCGTGGGAGGCGAGCAAATCGGCGATGCGTTCGGAGAAAAGCCAAGATTGCCCTGGCCCTTGGTTGCTGGTCAAGACGACTGTGGCTCCGGTCTCCCAGACAATTGCCAGATTGGCATCCGTGCCCTCGATCCCGCCAGCATGGCCGCGAATGTGGCGGCCATGCGAGAGGCGATCGCCGAAACCCGCGGCATAGCCACCAGGCCCTGCGGGCACGGGATCTGCAAATATCTTCGCGAGAGTTGCAGGTTTCACCAACTTGCCCGTACGCAATGCCGTAGAGAATCGAACTAGATCTCCATTGGTAGAATAGCCGCCGCCCGCCGGTCCGCCATGATAAAGCGTTTTGAACCAGTCCGACTTCCAGGCGGTGGAGAATGGCCCCTCACGGTAGTAGCCGACGGCGAGACCCGGCACGATATCGTCCAATCGGTCGTATCCACTGGCCGTCATACCCGCAGGGGCAAAAACATGGCGCTGAACATAGTCGGAATAGCCTTCGCCCGATACGTTCTCGATGATCCGGCCCAGTAGCATGTAACCCGCATTGCTGTAGCTCCACTCTCCGCCCGGCTCACCAACTTTGGGCTGGCGCGCGATCAGGCCGAGATAGTCCGCAGGATCAACGAAATTCTCCCGGCGCTCGTAAAGTTCAGGGACAAGGAAATCGCCCAGACCCGAAGTGTGGTGAAGGAGTTGCCATACAGTGATATTCTTCGCCGCCGCCTGGTCCGGATATTCCGGAACCCGCAAAGCCAAGGTATCGTCCCATGACAACTTCCCGGCCTCGACCAGTTGCGCAATAGCGACAGCAGTGAACATCTTGTTCATCGATCCGATGTGGAACTTCGTCTGCTGATTCACCGGAACATTGAAGCGGCGCTCGGCGAGGCCGCGACATTCGTCGAAAATCGTCTTCGAGTCGTCTGTAACCGTCACGCAGCCAGAAAAGTCATTGGTAAGCACGAGTTTATCCAGCGCACCCTTGGTGAGCCGAGCGATCTCTGCCTGTGACGCGACAGTTTCAGGCCAGTCCGCATAGAGCGTGGGATCATCAATCGGAACCATATCGACCATGGCCAGCTTTCCCGGCTGCTCCGGATCGGGAAGCAGAACAAGCGCGACCAGCTTTCCGGTCCGCCGCCCTTTGATGGTCACGACAAGCATTCCGGGCGGCCCTTGTGTTCTCGCATCGACAAAGTCGACCCCGCCACTGTCGCGCACTGCTAAGGCAAGCTGCTTCAGGAGAACCGCGCGTGAGTCGGCATCAACCGAAGTGGACAAGATCGTCGGTGCCCATTGTTGGATGCCCTCAGGTGTATCGGCATTGATATGCGCGATCACCATCTTGCCGATCCCACCAGCGACCGTATCCGGCAAAGTTGTGCTGACTGGACCAGCGCTCGCGGACGAACCGCCGAGAGCGGCGGTAACTGCGAGGATTGGAGCCAAGAGCGACGATATGAACAGTGCAGGTCGGAGTGATATCTTCATTGTCGAAACCCTTAAAGAGGCCAAATGGCCGGTGGTGTTGATCTCGACTGGTTAGATGCGGCGAGGAACACATTTGGATGCAACCGCATGCAACGAATTTCGCGACGGAGGCTGGCATTTGGTCAGACTGCGCCTAGAGAAAGCCTCCGGCCCGATCGATCTGGCTCTCGCCGCATCAAGTGGCGATCATGTCCGCGCCCTGCGCAATCCGTGGCCGCTTAGCGACACTGGGCCGAGTGACACAGCCCCTAGAGCGTCGAACCTGAAATCTGAATCGTAGGGGATTCCCTTGACGCTTGATTTGTGATTCACCCTCCTTGGAGGTGGATCATGGGC
>JABFRE010000118.1 GCA_013141325.1 Novosphingobium sp. | reverse complement strand
TCGCGCGCGCTGGGGCCGCCGTGGGGCATGACGATGGCTGGCAATCCCTTGCCGGTGCTGCCCGGCGGCAAGGTCAGGTATCCGGGAATCATCGTGCCATCGGCCGCAGGAAACTGGACCGGCTTCATCGTTCCCATCGGGATCTTGGCCAATTCCGGGCGCGCGGGCAGAAGTTCACCCAGACTTTTGCTCGCCTTGTCAAACAGGTAGAACGTGCCCGGATCGGTGTCGCTCCCGCCGAATACCAGCAGCTTGCCTTCATCCGTGGTGGCGTCGACGATCGAAATCTGCTTTCCCCCTCCCAGTGCCCGGCCCAGCCCAGCAGCAAGCTTGCGCAATTCGGGATCGAAGTACTCGTCCGTGCGCTTTTCGGTTGCATAGGACGCACCGACCACCCGCCGGTTGCGACCGATCCGGATCAGTTCGTCGACATCGGCGTCTGCCCGGCCCAGCACCAGGCTGGTGGTTCCTGATCCATCGAGCGCGCGCTTGTACAGCCCCAGGTAGTTGCCGTTGGCATCGAAGCCATAGGCGACGTTCGCGCTGCTATCGACCGCGACCGGTTCAAACCCCGCGGACAGTCCGCCGCTGAAGGTCACTTTGCTCAACGCCGTCCAGCTGCCACCGCCGGCCGGGCGGTACGAATAGTTCAACTGGCCCTTGGTATAGCCATTCTCGCTGGTCGGCTGCGTCACCATCATCCGCACGTGGCCCTGTCCGTCGCTGATATAGCCCTCGGCTGACTCGCGCGGGCTCTCCACCCGTTTGCGATCCCCGGTCAGCACATCGACCTGCTCCACAGCGAGGCCGAATCCGGAATTGCCCATGATGGTTCCCGTGCGGTTTTCAGGCGGGAACCAGCGGGTCATCAGCACGGCATTGGGATTGCCGGGAACATTGTAGTCGATGACCGCGCCGCCGAACGCCGATTTGAAATAGGCGTTGCCGGTGTCTTTGGCCGATAGCAACTTCATGTCCTTGCCGTCGTTCGAAATGGTTGCCATCCGGTTTGCCCCGATCACGTTTCGACCGGTTCCGTCGCGCACCGCAATCTGGCAAACCACGCGGGTTTCCAGAACGAATTTGCAGTAGGTGATTTCCTCGGTCACGCCTTTCGAGCTGAGGATCGGGATCGCCGCGGAATTCGTCAGGTTGACGACGACGGCGTTCTCTCCGCCGTCCGGGCGCGGCGCCACAAAGACGACCTGCTTTCCCTCCGGAGACAGGCTGATCGATCGAATCGATTCCCGGGCGCCAAATTTGGCCGCCAATTCGTCCACCGTTTGTGCCACCGCAGCTTGGGAAAACCCCTGCATGAGGCAAATAACCAATGCGGACTTAGCCAATGCGAAGCTGTTGACTTTCATGGCGTAACTGCTCCTCGAAGTGATCTGTTCAATGACTATCACCAAGCGTCATGCGTTCAATCGAAAACGTCGAGTAAATTCAATTCTCCTGGCAGCTGGAATTGTGACGATCCGAACACGAGGATCGTATTGTGGCTATCGGCGCGCTGTGCCATTCCCACTTCCGCATTCGGCGAGAGGCCGCTAGGCAGCGCCGCAGAGTGCAAGTGGGGTAACACATGGAATTCGACAATGTCATCATGGGCCGCAGGTCGATCCGTGGCTATCTCGACAAGCCCGTCCCCCGTGAACTGATCGCAGAGGTGTTGACGCTGGCGATGCGCGCACCGTCGTCGATGAACACCCAGCCGTGGCATTTCCACGTGATTTCCGGCGCGCCGCTGGACCGGATCCGCGCGGGCAATACCGAGCGCAACCTGGCCGGCGTACCGCACAGCCGCGAATTTCGCACCGGCCACGCCTTCGAAGGCGTTCACCGTGACCGCCAGATCGGAGTGGCCAAGCAGCTGTTTTCGGCAATGGGCATCGCCCGCGATGACAAGGACGCGCGGCTCGACTGGGTGCTGCGCGGGTTTCGCCAGTTCGATGCCCCGGTCTGCGTCATCGTAACCTACGACAAGGAACTGGCCGACAGCGACGATACCGCTTTCGATTGCGGCGCCGTCACCACGGCGCTGGTCAACGCGGCCTGGTCACGCGGGCTTGGCTGCGTGATCAACAGCCAGGGGATCATGCAAAGCCCGGTGGTGCGTGAGCACGCCGGGATTCCCGACGATCAGGTTATCATGAAAGCCGTTGCTCTCGGCTGGCCGGACGAAAGCTTTCCGGCCAACGCCGTCGTCTCAGAACGCAAGAGCGTGGATGAAACGGTGCGCTGGGTGGGATTCTAGACGACCTGACTTTCCAGCCGTTCGCTGGCGATCAGCCACTGCTGCTCGGCATCGCCCAGTTCGCGAAGCACTTCGCCCCGGCGGCGTGAGAGCTCGCCCATCGTCAGGGCGCGCAGGTCCCCCGCCGCGCTGTCGGGCGCGAACATCGCCTGGTCGATCGCCGACAGCTGTTTCTGCCAGCGGGCGATAACGGCTTCCGCCTCGGACACGTCCTTCGCCGCCTGCCGGGCCAGTTCGCGTGCCTGGGCAGCGACCTTGCGGTCCTTTTTCTCTGGCTTGGGCTTTGCATCGGCCTTGGGCTGGTTCCGGCCCAGCACGAAGTCTATATAGTCCTCCATCGACCCGGCATAATCCGCAGCGGTGCCGTTATCGACCAGAACCAGCCGGTCCGCCGTCAGTTCGACCATGTGGCGGTCGTGACTGATCAGGATCACCGCGCCGTCGAAATCGTTGAGCGCCTGGACCAGCGCTTCGCGTGCGTCGACATCGAGGTGGTTGGTCGGCTCGTCGAGGATCAGCAGGTTCGGCGCATCGCGTGTGATCAGCGCCAGAGCCAGGCGTGCCCGTTCGCCGCCCGACAGCGAACCGACCTTGGTGGTCGCCCGGTTGCCGGAAAAGCCGAACCGGCCCAACTGCGCCCGCACCGCGCCGGGCGACGCGTTTGGCATGGCGCGGGTCATATGCTCAAGCGGACTGTCGCCGCCGGCCAGTTCCTCGACCTGGTACTGGGTGAAATAGCCGACCGTCATCTGCCCCGAAGCCCGCATCGAGCCATCAAGCGCGGGGAGCTGCGCCGCCAGCAGCCGTGCGAGCGTGGTCTTGCCGTTGCCGTTGCGCCCCAGCAGCGCGATTCGGTCGTCGGGATCGATCCGCAGGTTGAGCCGCTGAAGGATCGGCTTGTCGTTGTATCCCACCGCCGCAAGATCGAGCGTGATCAGCGGCGGCCGCATTTCCTTGGGGCTGGGAAAATCGAAGCTGAGGCTGGGATCCTCCATCAGCGCGGCAATCGGCTGCATCTTGGCCAGCATCTTGGCGCGCGACTGGGCCTGCTTGGCGGTCGAGGCACGGGCCGAATTGCGCGCGACATAGTCCTGCAGCCGCGCGCGCTGCGCGTCCTGCGAAGCCTTGGCGGCGGCCAGCTGGGCGGCCCGCTCGGCCCGCTGCGCCTCGAAGGCATCGTAGTTGCCGGGATAGAGCGTCAGCTTGCCCCCTTGCAGGTGCAGGATCGAATCGACCACATTGTTGAGCAGGTCGCGCTCGTGGCTGATCACCAGCAAGGTGCCGGGATAGCCCTTTAGGAAATTCTCCAACCACAGCGTCGACTCAAGGTCGAGGTGGTTCGATGGCTCGTCGAGCAGCAGCACGTCGGGTGCGGAAAACAGCAAAGCCGCCAGCGCGACTCGCATTTTCCACCCGCCCGAAAAGCTGTCGAGCGGCTGGGCCTGCATCGCCTCGTCAAAGCCCAGCCCGGTCAGGATGATCGCCGCGCGCGAGGGCGCGGAATAGGCGTCGATCGCCAGCAGCCGGTCATGCACGTCGCCCAGCCGGTGGGGATCGACACAGTGTTCGGCCTCTTCGAGCAGCGCGGCGCGTTCCACATCAGCGGCCAGCACAGCCTCGAACGGCGAGGTCTGGCCGCTCGGCGCTTCCTGCGCGATGTAGCCCAGCCGGGTGCGCTTGGGCATTTCGACCGAACCGTCGTCGGGATCGAGCTGACCGACCAGCACTTTCATCAAGGTCGACTTGCCCGCGCCGTTGCGCCCGATCAGCCCGATACGGCCGCCAGGCGGGATCGTCGCCGAAGCGCCGTCGATGATGGTCCGGCCGCCAAGCCGCACGGTGACTGAGTTGATCGTGAACATTGCGCCGCGCCCCTAGCAGAGCGGCGGTGGATGACCAAACGGCGTCTGGGTCTCAGCAATACCCGCGCCGAAAATCCGTCGCAAACGCGGCGAAACGCCCCTCTCTGATCGCAACCCGCATCGCGGCCATCAACTGCTGGTAGAAGGTCAGGTTGTGCTCGGTCAGCAGCATCGCGCCCAGGATCTCCCCGCTCTTGTGGAGGTGATGCAGATAGGCGCGGCTGTACCTGGTGCAGGCGTCGCAGGGGCAGCGCTCGTCGAGCGGGGCACTGTCTTCAGCGTGGCGGGCATTGCGCAGGTTGACCGGGCCGTTCCAGGTGAAGCCCTGCCCGTTCCGGCCCGAGCGGCTGGGCAGCACACAGTCGAACATGTCGACGCCGCGCTCCACCGCGCCGACCAGATCGTCGGGCTTGCCCACCCCCATCAGATAGCGGGGACGGTCCACGGGCAGCATGTCCGGCGCAAAATCGAGCGTGGCGAACATCGCCTCCTGCCCCTCGCCCACTGCAAGGCCGCCGATCGCATAGCCGTCGAAGCCGATCGCACGGAGCGCCTCGGCGCTTTCGCGGCGCAGGCTTTCGTCCAGCGCGCCTTGCTGGATCCCGAACAGGGCCGAACGGGCGGCGTGCGCTTCACCGCTGTCGAAGCCAGCGCGGCTGCGCGCGGCCCAGCGCATCGACATCCGCATCGACGCCTCGATCACCTCGCGCGGCGCATCGGCGCGCGGGCATTCGTCGAAGGCCATCACAATGTCGCTGCCGAGCAGGCGCTGGATCTCCATCGAGCGTTCGGGAGTAATCAGATGCCTGCTGCCGTCGAGGTGGCTTTTGAAGGTCACCCCTTCCTCGGTGATCTTGCGAAGCTCGGACAGGCTCATCACCTGATAGCCGCCGCTGTCGGTCAGGATCGGGCGATCCCAGTTCATGAATGTGTGCAGGCCGCCCAGCCGTGCCACCCGCTCCGCCCCGGGGCGCAGCATCAGGTGGTAGGTGTTGCCCAGCAGGATATCGGCGCCGGTCGCGCGCACGCTCTCTGGCTTCATCGCCTTGACCGTGGCGGCTGTGCCGACCGGCATGAACGCCGGCGTGCGGATTTCGCCGCGCCGCATCCGGATCGTGCCGGTGCGGGCCTTGCCATCGGTAGCGTGGACGGAGAATTCGAAGCGCGGGACGGTCATATTGCCCCGCCTCTAGCCGCCCCGCCCCGTTCGTGTCGAGCGAAGTCGAGACACAGGCGGGGTTGCCACTCGCCGCCACCCCCGCGCCGGGTGAACGGCACTTGGCGAAGGGCTCAGGCGGTTCTGTTGCGTTCGACCAGCCCCACCAGCCCCGAACGCAACTCCGCCCAGGCCGCGCGCTCCTTGCCCACTGGCGCGGCGGCGGGCTCAACTACGTCGAGCAAGGCCTCGATGAACCCGCGATACCAGTCCGGCGGCACCGCCAAGGCAAAGCGATGATGCGGCACCGAGCTGTCGAATGCGATCCGCGTTTCGATCGGACTCTCAAACCAAATCATCACATAATACAGCGCATTGCCGACCATCTCGGCCTCAAGGCTTTCCGGCTTGCCGGGCGAGTGGTGCAGGAAACTGGCTCTGGCTTCGGGAAAACGCGCATAGAACAGGTCGATCACCGGCTGGGTTATGTCGCCCAGTGATTCGGCCGCGCGGCCCAGTCCGGCTTCGATCAGCGAATGGCGTTCGTGATCCACCGGCTCAATCCCGCAGCCGCCAGCCGGTCCGGAAAATCAGCGCAATCGCGACCACGCACGCAATCAGAAAGCCCAGGGTCAACCCAAAGCTCATCCAGATGTTGACGTCGCTGCGACCGGTGAATGTCCAGCGCAGACCGTTGACCAGATAGACGATCGGATTGGCCAGCGCGACCTGCCGCCACGGATCGGGAAGCATGTCGATTGAATAGAAGGTCCCGCCCAGGAACGTCAGCGGCTGAAGAATCAGCATCGGCACAATCTGGAGCTTTTCGAATCCGTCAGCCCAGATTCCCAGCAGAAACCCGAACAGCGCGAAGGCGGCGGCGACCAGCAGCACGAAGCCCACGGCATAGAACGGATGCGCGATCTGGTAGTCGACAAAGAAGCTGGCGGTGACGAGGATGATCGCGGCAAGGATCAGCGACTTGGTTGCCGCCGCGCCGACAAATCCGATCAAGGTTTCAGCCACTCCGACCGGCGCCGATAGCAGTTCATAGATCGTGCCGGTGAAGCGCGGCATGTATATCCCAAAGCTGGCGTTGCTGGTGGTTTCACCGAGCAGCGTCAGCAGCAGCAGGCCGGGAATGATGAAGGCGCCGTAGGACACGCCGCCGACCTCGCTCATCCGGCTGCCGATCGCGGCGCCGAAGACGATGAAGTACAGCGAGGTTGTGAGGACCGGCGCAAAAATCGACTGAAAAAAGGTGCGAAATGCCCGCATCAACTCGGTCGTGTAGATCGCCCAGGCGCCGCGCAGGTTGAAGCCAAGGTGCATCAGTTGGCCTCCACCAGGCGCACGAAAATTTCCTCAAGACTCGAGCGGTGCTGATCGATCCCGGTGAAGTCGATCCCCTGCGCGACCAGTGCCTTGATCAGCGCAGCCACCTCGCCCTGCCCGTCACCGCCGGCATCGGCGCTGCGATAGATCAGCGTACTGCGATCGTCCGACAGCTCGAGGGCAAAGCCCGACAGCGCTGCGGGAATTTCGCTGAGCGGCTGTGCCAGTGCCACGTCGGCCTCGATCCGGCCGAGCCGCGCCATCAGTGTCCGCTTGTCTTCGACCAGCAGCAGCTTGCCCTTGTCGATAACCCCGACGCGGTCGGCCATTTCCTCGGCTTCTTCGATGTAATGGGTTGTGAGGATGATTGTGGTCCCGCCCTCGCGCAGCGCGCCGATCTGCGCCCACATGTCGCGGCGGAGTTCGACATCGACCCCGGCGGTCGGTTCATCGAGGAACAGCAGTTCGGGATCGTGCGCCAGGGCCTTGGCGATCAGAACCCTGCGCTTCATCCCGCCCGAGAGCTGGCGGATCTGGTTCTCACGCTTGTCCCACAACGACAGCGCGCGCAGGATCGCCTCGATCTTGGCAGGATCGGGGGCCAGCCCGAACAGTCCGCGCGAATACTCGACCGTGTGGCGGACCTTGGTGAACATGTCGGTCGCCATTTCCTGCGGCACCAGCCCGATCCGCGCCCGTGCCCGCCGCCAGTCGTGGGCAAGATCGAGCCCGAAGGCACGGATCGTCCCGCCGCTGGGCCGTACCAACCCGCAGACCGCACCGATCAGCGTCGTCTTGCCGGCACCGTTGGGGCCAAGCAGCGCGAAGATCTCACCCTTGCGAATCTCCAGATCGACCGAGTCGAGCGCAGTCGGCCCATTGGCGTAACGCTTGGTCAGCCCGCGAAGTTCGAGAATCGCATCCATCAGCGGGCGACCATTGCCGCCCGCTGCCGGTTTGCCAAGCGCTCAGGCCGGATCGGGCAGCCAGTTGCCGTGGAACCCCGGCGGCACCCGGTGCGGGATGTGGATGCTGGCGACCGGCGGCCGCGCCATATCGGCCGCATCCAGAATCACCAGATCGGTCGTCTCGGCCTGGGTGTCGATGACATAGCCCATCACCCAACCGTCGCCCTCTGGCGCATCGGCGCTGCGCGGCACGAAGACGAATTCGCCCGGCACCCGGCCGGGACCGAAATCGTGCGCCTGCCGCTCACCCGTCGCCATGTCATAGCGGTAGATGGGCGCAGAGCCGAGGAAGGCGCTGTCGGCGGCGGGCAATCCCAGCGACCAAGACAGGCTGTAGGGCTGGCCGAAAAAGCGCTCGTCCGGGCGGTGGAACTCTTGCGGGGCGCTGTCGACAGTGATCCGCGTGACAATTTTCGCCACCGGATCGACCTCCCAGCGTTCCATTCCCAGCGCCTTGCCGTTGGGGCCCTTGGTGCCGCCGTTGAACATGGTTTCGTGGACCGAGCTGTCTATGATCACCACTTCGTCCTGGCGCTCATAGGAATTCGCGACGTGGAAGACGTAGCAAGGATCGATTGCGCACCAGATGATATCCGCCGCCGTGCCCGTGCGCGGCATCAGGCCGATCCGCGCCGGGTGATCGGGGTTCCAGCGATAGGGGAACTGTGCCCCGCCCAGCATCGCCTTCATCGAAAACGTTACCGGCAGATCGAACACCACGACGTAATTCTTCGTGATCGTGCATTCGTGGATCGACGGACCATCGGCCACCGGGATCGGCTCCTCGCGCACCACCTTGCCGGCGGGATCGACCACTACGTGCCACACCGTATCCGGCGTCATCGCGTCATAGCAGATCGCGTGCAGTTCGCCGGTTAGCGGATCGCGGTGCGGATGGGCGCTGAACGGTCCTTTGAGCGTACCGCCGAAATCGGAGGAGGCCACGGCCTCCAGCTCGTAGCTAAGCTCCTGCGGATAGGAGCTGGCCTCGACGATTGCCAGGGTCTTGCCGGCGTGCTGGATCACGTTGGTGTTGACCACTTCGCGAATGCCCCGGCGCGGTCCCGGCGATGCCTTGGGACCGCCCGCCTGCTCCAGCGAGGTCGTGCGGATATAGCGGTTGCGGTACCACAGCGCCTTGCCGTCTTTCAGCGCCACCCCGTGGACCATCCCGTCGCCGATAAACCAATGGTGCCCGCGCGGATCGGGGGCAAATGGATTGGGCCCGTTGCGGACGTAGCGGCCGTTCAGCTCGGGCGGGATCGTTCCGGAGACCGTAAGGTCGGTCAAAGTCCGCTCGTCGTGCAGCGGCGCATGGATGCCCGAGAGGAACGGATGGTCGTCTCCGCTGTCCTGCAAAGCCCGGTTGATGCCTGCCACGGCCGTCAGACCCTTGGTCACGACGCCCCGGATCGCGTTTTCGACTGCACTTGCCACGATGCGAATCTCCCTTTAATGTTTATGGCGTAAACATAACCGCGATGGTAACAGTGTCAACATCGAATTCGACGGCCCGCTCTTATCACCACGGCGATCTGCGCACCGCGCTGGTCGAAGCGGGAATGACCGCGCTTGAAACCACCGCCATGGCCGATCTGTCGCTGCGTCAGCTGGCGCGTGAAGTCGGGGTATCGGCAACCGCGGTCTATCGCCATTTCCCCGACAAGCAGGCGCTTCTGCGCGCGCTCGCGGAAACCGGGCTGGAGCAGCTGGGCCGCTATCAGCAGGCCGCCGCCGAGCAAAGCAAGCCCGGTGCGGCCTTCGCGGTGACCGGACAGGCCTATGTTCGTTGGGCCCTGGCCCATCCGGCCCTGTTCCGGCTGATCTTTGCCTGCAAGGATCCGGTTGGCGAAACGGTGTTCGGCCAATCGCTCGCCGCGCGGATGTTGCAGGACTATGCCCGCTCGGTCACCGCTAGCCCGGACGAGGCGGAACGGCTGGTGGTGCAAAGCTGGGCAGTGGTCCACGGCCTGGCCATGCTGATGCTCGACGGGCAGCTGCCCCCCAGCGAGGCGCTGATCGGACGGGTAATCGATCCGGTGAAGCTGTTCGCCCTTCAGGGCAAAAGCAGCGATCCGTCGCCGTAGCTGTAGAACCGGTATCCGTCCGCGATCGCGTGGGCATAGGCCGCCTGCATCCGTTCCCGCCCGATCAGCGCGCTGACCAGCATGAACAGGGTCGATTTGGGCAGGTGGAAATTGGTCATCAGCCCGTCGACCGCCTTGAAGCGGTAGCCCGGCGTGATGAAAATCGCGGTGTCGCCCGCGAAGGCGTGGATCGTGCCGACGTCATCGGCCGCGCTTTCCAGCAAACGCAGGCTGGTGGTCCCGACGGCGATCACCCGGCACCCTGCGGCGCGCGCGGCATTGAGCCGGGCGGCGACCTCGGGAGCGATCGTGCCCCATTCGGCGTGCATCGCGTGGTCGGCGGTGTCCTCGACCTTGACCGGCAGGAAGGTGCCCGCGCCGACGTGAAGAGTCAGCGTTTCGTGGCCAATCCCCGCTGCCGCCAGCGCTGCCATCAGGTCCGGCGTGAAGTGGAGCGCCGCCGTAGGGGCCGCCACCGCCCCGTCGCGGGCGGCGAACATGGTCTGGTAATCCTCCTTGTCGTCGGCATCGGTCGGGCGCTTGCCGGCGATGTAGGGCGGCAGCGGCATCTGGCCTGCGCGCTCAAGCAGCAGCTCGACCGGTTCGTCGCCCAGAAACGCCAGGGTCCAGCTGCCATCGTCCCCGCGCGCCTCGGCCAGAGCCTGAACGCCGCCCGCGAAGTCAATTGTATCGCCGGGCCTGAGCCGCTTGGCGTTGCGAACGAAGACCTGCCAGCGGCGGAGGTCGATCCGCTTGTGCAGCGTCGCCCCGATCCGCGCATCGCCGCGGCGGCCTTCCAATTGGGCCGGGATGACCCGGGTATCGTTGAACACCAGCACGTCGCCCGCCCGCAGCTGGCCCGGCAGGTCGCGCACGGTCAGATCGGCAAAGGCACCCTCACCCGGAACCACCAGCAACCGCGCCGTATCGCGCGGCCGCGCCGGGCGCAGCGCGATCCGCTCAGGGGGAAGGATGAAATCGAACAGGTCGACGCGCATGCGCCGCCCCTACCCTGTTTTGCCGCTCAGTTCGACTTGGACTTGCTCAGCATGTCGGGACTGATTTCCGGCACGGCAGCGGGCGCCGGAGGCGCGATCACCGGCACCGGTTTGCCCTCCGACAGCAGCGAGGCCTGGACCACCTTGGTCGGGTTGGCCGGGGGTTCCCCCCGTTCGATCCGGTCGACCACGTCCATCCCGGCGATCACCCGCCCGAAATTGGTATAGCGGTGATCGAGCGCAAAGCGCGGGTAGAACACGATGAAGAACTGGCTGTTGGCGGTATCGGGCTCGTTGGTG
>JABFRE010000056.1 GCA_013141325.1 Novosphingobium sp. | reverse complement strand
ATCTTTCGCTTCAATCTGGCGAGCGGGGCGGTCGAGCCGTTTGCAACACCCAGCCTGACCTTCAAGCCGGACGACTATGCGATCGAGCAGCATTTCTATGAATCGAAGGACGGTACCCGGGTGCCGCTGTTCGTGGTGCGCAAGAAGGCATTGGTGGGCAAGGCGGCGCCGACTCTGTTATACGGATACGGCGGTTTCGACATTTCCCTGACGCCCAGCTTCTCGGCCACGCGGATGGCCTGGCTTGAGGCGGGCGGCGCCTTCGCCCTGGCCAACCTGCGCGGGGGCGGGGAATACGGCAAAGCCTGGCACGATGCAGGACGGCTCGGCAACAAGCAGAACGTGTTCGACGATTTCATCGCGGCGGGCGAGTATCTGATCAAGCAAGGCATCACCAAGCAGGGCGGCCTGACCATCCAGGGCGGATCGAACGGCGGCCTGCTGGTGGCAGCCGTGGCCAACCAGCGGCCCGATCTGTTCGCTGCGGGGAACGCTGCCGTGGGGGTGATGGACATGTTGCGCTTCGATCGCTTCACCGCCGGGCGCTATTGGATCGACGACTACGGTGATCCGGGCAAGGAGGCCGATTGGCGGGTGCTGCGGGCTTATTCGCCCTACCACAACATCAGGCGCGGGGTGGACTACCCGGCGATGCTGGTCACCACCGCCGACACCGATGACCGTGTTGTGCCCGGGCACAGCTTCAAATATGCCGCCGCGCTGCAAGCGGCGCAGGCCGGAACCCGGCCCCACCTGATCCGGATCGAAACCCGCGCCGGACATGGGACGGGCAAGCCGACCGACAAGGCCGTGGCCGAAGGCGCCGATATTCTGGCATTCCTGGCGCAGTGGAGCGGGCTGACCGCGCCCGAATAGTCGTTCACAAAACTAGCCATAAATCTGAACAAAGACTGTCAGCCGGGTTCAGCCTCGCGCCACGCCCGATTCGCTATCTCATCCTCAACGCCGGGCTGTTCCGTCCGGCATCAAGTGAAGGATGAATGCCATGAAGACTCTGTCCAAAGCCCTTGTCGGTACCATCGCGGCAGGCGCGATGGCGATCTCTTCGGCAACCCCCGCTTTCGCCGATGCCCCCGGGCATCGCGGCGGCGACGGAATCAGCGCGGGCGACGTCATTGCCGGCGCGTTGATCATCGGCGGGATTGCCGCGGTCGCCTCGGCCGCCGGCAGCCGCGATCGTAACTCCGGCTATGGCTATGACAACGACCGCAGCGGCTACGGCACCTATCGGGGCGGCTACGACCGTGACGCCCAGTGGCGCGGCAACCCCCGTCAGGCGGTCGAGCAGTGCGTCCGTGCCGCCGAGCGCGAAGCCGGTCGCTACAGCTATGGCCGCGCCGATGTTACCGACATCCGCCAGGTGCGCGACACCCGTTACGGCTTCGAGATCAAGGGCCGGATTGCGGTGAACCAGTCGGGACATGGCTGGCGCGCGGGCGACGGCAACTACGGCCGGGGCTGGGGCAGCGACTACCGCGGCTGGAACAACAACCTGCGCGGCTATGACAGCGGTTCGTTCAGCTGCAAGATTGAACGCGGCCGTGTGGTCGACCTCGACTTCAGCGGGATCCGCGGCCTCTGACGCAAAGTCTGCGTTAAGCGACACAAAGACGGGCGGTTCAGGCGATGGCAAGCCTGGACCGCCTAGTCTGTTGGAGCATGGCGCATTGCATCGATCGGAAAGGTGTCCGATCATCGCGCCACGGAGGGCATAGAGATGAGTCGGACGTTTATTCGTAGCGGCGCCGTGCTGGCTTCGGCTGCGGCGCTTGCCATGGCGGCCACACCGGCCATGGCGCGCGATTGGGGTTGGGGCGGCGGCAATTGGGGCCATCGCCATCACGATCGGGTGGATGCCGGGGATATTTTCGCCGGGATCCTGATCATTGGAGGTATCGCGGCAATTGCCAGCGCAGCCAGCAAGAGCAGCAAGAACAGCAAAAACAGCCGGACCCGCACCGAGCCGCCCTATCCCGAGGATCGGGCCTATCGCGGCGGAGAAACGGGCGGCGGCTATGCCGGCGACAGCCGTCCGGAATGGAACGAACGCAGCGGCATCAATTCCGCAATCAACCGCTGCATGGACGAGATCGACCGGGGCAAGACCCGGGTCGAAAGCGTCGATTCGGTGGCGCGCGACGGCGAAGGCTGGCGGGTGCAGGGCCGGGCTGATGGGAGTGGCAGCTTCACCTGCGTGATCGATGGCGAAGGCCGCATTCGCGAAGTCTCGATCAACGGCCGTGCGGCCTGATCGGATAGCCTGAATCAAAAGGGCCGCATCCCTTCGCGGGGGTGCGGCCCTTTTTTTGCGATCAGTGCAGCCGTGTTTTCGGGAACATCCAACGCTGCGAGATTTTGGCTTCGAACGGCTTCCACGCGCCCTCGGTCTGGGCCAGACGATCGGCCAGCGCCACCATCACGCTGGGGTTGACCCCCAGTCCGCAGTGGCTGGCGTGAACTTCGATGTTCTCGGTCATCGTGTTGCCGGCTTCAGGGTGCTGCACTGATCCGCGCCAGTGGACGATCCCGTCGGTCCGGGTCAGGATCGAGGTGGTCGGCACCGGCGGAGCCTCGTGCAGCCCGGTGAAGCGGCCGTGGCGGACCGGTTCCGGTTCCTTGCCGTTGAGGAATTCGAACAACCGGCTGGCGTTGGTGTGACGGCGGTCGTCGTGGATAGGGCTGCCGAGCGAGATTACCTGTCGCACCGCATCCGGGTGCAGCTTGGCCAGCTCGCGGGCGAAGACACCGCCCAGGCTCCAGCCGACGATCGAAACCTTGCGCCCGGTCTTCTCGAAAATGTCGAGCAGCAGGCGCTCCATCTGGTGGACCCGTTCCAGATCGACGCGCACGTTGCGGCCGAGTTTCCAGCCATAGGCGTCATAGCCCAGATCGCGCAGCAGGCGCCGCATTGGTCCGGTCGAGCTGTCCGAGGCAAGGAAACCGGGTAGCACCAGCACCGGATGCCCATCGCCGCGCGGCAGCAGCGAGAGCAGCGGTCGGCTGAGCGCGAAGGCGGCCAGTTCGAACACGGCGCGCCCTTCGGCCAGCGCCAGCAGGCGGTGGGGCGGGCGCGCCTCGATTTCCAGCGCTTTGCGCGCGGCGGTGGTTGCGGTCATGCTTTGGCAGTCTTTCTGGGCTTGGCGGCCTTGGTTTTGGCCGCAGATTTGGGTTTGGATTTCGTTTTGGCCTTGGCCTTGGCTTTCGGCTCAGGCTTTGGCGGTGCAGCAGGCACAGGCGCAGCGCGCGCGGCGTCGCGCAGTTCGGCAAAGCTGTCCTCGATGCACTGTGCGTAGAAATCGGGATCGGGCATCACTTTGCGGCAGGCCGTAAAGGCGATCGTCGCCTCGCCGACATAGCTTTGTACCACGTGGCCCAGGCCCAGCCCGTCCGTCAGGCACAGCAGCCCCATCATGCTTTCCAGCCGGGCGCCGCTGGAATAGATCGGCACCGGCGGGCCGGGGACGTTGGTGACCACGGTGGTGAACGGCGGGCCGACCCGATTGGCAAGGCCAAGGCGGGTATAGAGCTGTGCGCCCAGCGCCATGAACAGCGCCGGGGAAACCTTGCTGATCTCGGTCATGTTGCGCGCGCCGATTGCGTCGGTCATCGCCTTGCTGTTGGTGGTCTGCGAGTGGACGTAGGCCAGCCGCTCCAGCGGATCGGCGATGTGCGTGCCCAGCGGGGCGATCATCGCCGCGACCTGGTTGCCCATGTCGCCCTTTTCGCCCTTGGATCGGACCGAAATCGGCGCCATCGCGGTCAGCGTCTTGTCGGGCAGGTCGTTGTGCGCGGACAGGTATCTGCGCATCGCCCCGCCGATGATCGCCAGGAACACGTCGTTGACCTTGGCGCCGGGCACCGCTTCGCGGATCGCCTTGATATCGGCAAGCGGCACCGATCGGCCCTCAACCACCCGGCCAGAAGAAATCACCGTGTTGAAGCGGGTGCGCGGAGCGATCATCTCACCGTGGAGCTTGAAGTCCTTGTCGATCAACCCCTTGATCGCCTTGGCAACGCCCGGCATCGCCCGCGCCGCCACGTCCAGCTGGCGCAGCGGGTTGGCCAGGTTGTTGACCCAGCTTTTGGCCAGCAGCTCGACGAAATTGGGAACCGCCTCGCTTTGCCAGGTGTCGGGCGCATTGGGGGGCGACTCGTTGGGATCGAGCGTGTGGAGCGCCTCCATCAGGTCGATCCCGCTCATCCCGTCGATCGCCGCGTGATGGACCTTGGTGACCATCGCAAAGCTGCCGGGGGCGACCCCGGGCACGTTGTCGAGCCCTTCGACGATCGTGAATTCCCACGGCGGGCGGGTCAGGTCGAGCGGGCGGGCAAAGATCCGGGCGGCCTGGATGCACAGCTGCCGCCAATCGCCCGGCTTGGGCAGGGCGACGTGGCGCACGTGGTATTCCAGGTCGAAATCCGGATCCTCGATCCAGTAGGGATAGTCGAGATCGAACGGCACCCGCACCAGCCGCTGGCGCATGGTCTTGGACAGCTGCATCCGGCTTTCGAAGAACCGCAGGATATCCTTATAACGGACGAACCCGCCGGGCGCCGTCGCCGGATTGTAGATCAGCAGCGAGCCGATGTGCATCGGTGAATTGCGCGTTTCAAGCGCGACGAACGACGCATCCATGCCCTGAAGTTGCTTCAAAAGGCCGATCCCCTCCTGCAGCCCGTAGTCCGGGTCTTTGTGCGGTGCAGCGTAACACACCGGGGATTGCCGTCAACAAGCAGCTTCCGCAGGGGCAGGGCGCCCTGTATTCGGGGGCGGAGATGACCAAATCCGGCCGCCCCGACCTGCCCCACGGTGCCGAACGCTTCAACGAGGAGCGGGCGACCTATACGATGAAGGGCAGCCAGCCCGATCTGGAAGCCGGGGTGGCGGCGATCCGCGAGGTGCTGGCGACGCTGAAGCCCAAGCCGGGCGTTTACCGGATGCTCGATGCGCGCGGCGATGTGCTCTATGCCGGCAAGGCGAGGGCGCTCAAGAACCGGGTGGCAAACTACGTCCAGGTCGAACGGCTGCCGCTGCGGCTGAAGCGGATGGTCAGCCAGACCCGCGGCATGATCATCGTCACCACCAACAGCGAGGCTGAGGCGCTGTTGCTCGAAGCGCAACTGATCAAGCGCTACCGCCCGCCCTACAACGTGCTGCTGCGCGACGACAAAAGCTTTCCCTTCATCCTGCTGCGCGCCGATCACGACTTTCCCCGGATCACCAAGCACCGCGGCGCGCGGCGGGCCAAGGGCGACTATTACGGTCCCTTCGCCAGCGCCGGATCGGTCAACACCACGATTAACGCGCTGCAGAAACTGTTCCTTCTAAGGTCCTGCACCGACAGCTTCTTTTCCCGGCGCGATCGGCCGTGCCTGCTCTACCAGATCAAGCGCTGCTCGGCCCCGTGCGTGGGGCGGATCGACCCGGCGGGCTATGCCGAGCTGGTTGGCGAAGCGAAGGATTTCCTGGGCGGCAAGAGCAGCGCGGTTCAGACCAAGATCGAGGCGCAGATGGCCGAAGCCGCCGAAGCGCTCGATTTCGAACGCGCCGCCATGCTGCGTGACCGGCTGCGCGCCGCGACCTTCATTCAGGGCAGCCAGGCGATCAACGCCGAAGGGGTGGGCAATGCCGACGTCTTCGCGATCGCCGCCAAGGGCGGTCATTTCGGCGTCCAGGCCTTCTTCATCCGTGGCGGGCAGAACTGGGGCCACCGCGCTTTCTTCCCCAGCCACACCGAGGGGCTGGACGAGGCCGAGGTGCTGACCAGCTTCCTGGCCCAGTTCTACGAGGAGGTGCCCCCGCCGCGCCTCATTCTGGTCGACCGCGCACTGCCCGAAGCGGACCTGCTGGCCGAGGCGCTGGCCGGGGCTGCTGGCGGACGGGTCGAGGTCTCGGTGCCGCAGCGCGGGGACCGGCGCCGGTTGATCCAGCAGGCGGAGCGCAATGCCGTGGAGGCGCTGGAGCGCCGTGCCGCCGAAAGCGGAACAAAGGCGAAGATTTTGACCGAAATGGCCGAATTCCTCGAACTGCCTGAGCCACCGAGCCGGATCGAGGTCTACGACAACAGCCATATCCAGGGCACCCACGCGTTGGGGGCGATGATCGTCGCCGGGCCGGAGGGCTTCCTCAAGGGTCAGTACCGCAAGTGGAACATCAAGACCGCCCGGAGCGATGACGACTTCGGCATGATGCGCGAGGTCTTCGGCCGGCGCTTTTCCCGCGCGCAGGACGAAGATCCCGATCGCGACGGCGGAATGTGGCCCGACCTTGTCCTGATCGACGGCGGCAAAGGGCAGATGAGCGCCGCGCGCGACACGCTTGAGGAACTGGGGATCGAAGACGTGCCCCTGATCGCCATCGCCAAGGGTCCGCAGCACGGGCGCGAGGGGCGCGAGGTGTTCCATTTCCCCGATGGCCGCGAAAAGATGCTGCCGGTCAATTCCCCGCTGCTGTTCCACCTTCAGCGTCTGCGCGACGAAGTCCACCGCTTCGCGATCGGCGCCCATCGCGACAAACGCAGCCGCGCGATCACCGCCAGCCCGCTCGACGAAGTCCCCGGCATCGGCCCGGCACGCAAACGCGCGCTGCTGCTGCACTTCGGAACCGCAGGAAAGGTCCGCGCCGCCTCGCTTGAAGACCTGCAACGTGCACCCGGCGTCAGCGCCGCCGTGGCGCAGACGGTCTACGATTTTTACCACGCCCGGGGATGATGCCGTGCCGTTGTCGGCTAGGCCCTCGGCGTCACCTTGCGGATCATCCCCTCCTGCGCGACACTGGCGACCAGCCGTCCGTCGCGGGTGAAGACGCGGCCCCGGTTGAAGCCGCGCCCCGCGCCGCTCCACGGGGCATCGGTGGCGTAGAGCAGCCATTCGTCGGCGCGGAACGGCTCGTGGAACCAGACCGCGTGGTCCAGGCTGGCGCTGACCACTTCGCCGCGCGCCCAGCTGAGGCCGTGGGGCAGGGCGCAGGTGCCCAGCAGGGTCATGTCGCTGGCGAAGGCCAGGATCGCGCGGTGGATGCGCGGATCGTCGGGCAGAGGGGCCACGGTGCGGAACCATGAGTGCGATACCGGCGGGGCGGGCACCGGGTTCATCCAGTGGCGTCCTTCGACCGCGCGCATTTCAACCGGGCGGGGGGCAAGGAAGTGGTGACGGGCTTCGGGCCGTGCCTGCTCGGCAAAGCGGCGGCGAACCTCGGCCTCGGGCTCCAGCTCTTCGGGCGAGGGCACCTGGGGCATGGCCGCATCGACGTGGTGCAGACCCTCCTCGTGCTTCTGGAACGAGGCGGTGAGGTTGAGAATCGGGCGCCCCTGCTGGCTGGCGACCACCCGGCGGTTGGAAAAGCTGCCGCCGTCGAAATCGCGAGTGACGGCATAGTCGGTCTCGTGATCCTCGCTGCCGCCGCGCAGGAAATACGCATGGAGCGAATGGGCCGGCCGCGCAGGATCGACGGTCAGTTCCGCGGCGCACAGGGCCTGGGCGATCACCTGTCCGCCGAACACCCGGCCAACCCCGCCGCGCTTGCGCCGACCCAGGAAATGGTCCTCGCCCTGCGGTTTCACCTCAAGCAGTTTGACCAGGCCTGAAACAAGCCTTTCCGGGGTAAGTTCGCCGTCCATATCCCGCCTTTGCGTTGCAAACCGGGACGCGTCAACGCCGGATCAGGACAGTCCGGCGGGGTGGCGACCCAGTTCCAGACGAACAAGCTGGCGGAACAGCGCGCGCCGCACCCGGCCGCCGATGGCGATCGACAGCCGTCCGATTTCCCGCCGCTCGCGCCAGATATGGTCGATCATCGGGTGATCGGCGGCGGCGCAACTGTCGCACCATTCCACCTGCGGGTGGTCGAGCAGGGCAAGGTTCTCACGCTGGAGCAGCACCCCGGGTGAAAACCGGGCGAAACGTTCGTCAAATGCGGTCTTGTAGGAGAAGGCCCCCGGCGGGGTCAGAAACTGGACCAGCATCGCGATCGGTTCGCCATCGAGCGAGAGGGTCAGCCGTTCCAGCCGCCCGCGCTGCGCCGCTCCAGCGAGCGCCTCGCGGAACAGCGCCGCAGTCGCCTGGTGCGAGGCGAGTGCGGAACCGGCAGAGCCCTTCCAGCCCGAATGCTCAAGCGCAAGGAAGCGCTCGGTCCAGTCGCGCAGGTCGGCATCGTCGGTCTGGCGTTCGAAGGTCAGCGTTCCCAGTTCCGACAGCCGCGCGTGCTGGCGGCGCAGCTCCTTGCGTTTTTTGCCGGAAAGGCTGTCCTCGAAATAGGCAGCCGGCGAAAGTTCGGACGCGAGCACAGCGCGTTCTTCGCGGTGAACCAGCGCTCCCAGCCGGCCCTGTTCAGCCAGTACGGCCTGCAGCGCGGTGTGCAGCGGGCCGCCCAGCGGAAGCTGCGCGATATGGAGAAACAGAGCGCGGTTCGCGTTGGCGTCGGCCCAGTCCAGCAGCGCCCGCCAGAATGCCTGCTCTGCTCCCGCCGCCACCAGCGGCGCGCCGAGGAAGCAATTGCCGTGGATCCAGTTGCCCAGCTGGGGGATCGGGCGGCCGTAATAACGCGGTTCGCGGCGCAGCGGGAGGAGGCCGATCAGCTCGCCCTGGGCGCGGAGCGTGAACAGCCGCACCGTCCCGCTCGGATCAAGGGCGCGCAGGGCGGGAAGGAGGTACCAGACATCGTGGAAGGGATTGGGCTCTGCGGCGCGCTTGGCCAGTGCATCCCACTGTGCGCGGGCCTCTGCGGTTTCGAATTCGGACCAGGCAGAGGCGCGCGCAACGGCTGGGCCTTGCGCCAGCGGCGCGGCTTCGACCCGGTTGAGATCCGGTGACAGCACGTCTGCCTTGCTTGCCAAAAGGCGGCCATCCTTCCGTTGGATTGCGGCAGACTACGCGCCAAGTGCCAAGGAATGGCTAACGGCTGTAAAGCAAAACCCCGCCCGGATCGCTCCGGACGGGGTCTGCATTCACCCGGACAGGGCGCTGCGGGATCAGCCCGCAGCGTGACTGGCCAGCGCGGCGAGCAGCAGCAGCGCCACGATGTTGGTGATCTTGATCATCGGATTGACGGCCGGGCCGGCGGTGTCCTTGTAGGGATCGCCGACCGTGTCACCGGTCACCGCAGCCTTGTGGGCTTCGCTACCCTTGCCGCCGTGGTTGCCGTCTTCGATGTACTTCTTGGCGTTGTCCCAGGCGCCGCCGCCCGAGGTCATCGAGATGGCGACGAACAGCCCGCCGACGATCACGCCCAGCAGCAGCGCGCCAAGGGCGGCAAAGCCCTCGGCCTGTCCGGCAACCGCGGTGATCACGAAGTAGACCACGATCGGTGCCAGAACCGGCAGCAGCGAGGGAACGATCATTTCCTTGATCGCGGCCTTGGTGACGAGGTCAACCGTCCGGGCGTAGTTCGGCTTGGACTTGAAGGTCATGATGCCGGGATCGTTGGCGAACTGGTCGCGCACGTCCTTCACCACTTCACCCGCCGCGCGGCCCACCGCCGTCATACCCATGGCCCCGAACAGATAGGGCAGCAGCGCGCCGAGCAGCAGCCCGACGATGACATAGGGGTTTTCCAGACTGAAGCTGACGTTCAGATCCGGGAAGAACTCCTTGAGGTCGGTGGTATAGGCAGCGAAAAGCACCAGTGCGGCAAGCCCGGCCGAACCGATCGCATAGCCCTTGGTGACGGCCTTGGTGGTGTTGCCCACGGCGTCGAGCGCGTCGGTCTTTTCACGGACCGAATCGTCGAGACCCGCCATTTCGGCGATGCCGCCGGCGTTGTCGGTCACCGGGCCATAGGCGTCGAGGGCCACGACCATTCCGGCCAGCGCCAGCATCGCGGTTGCCGCATAGGCAATGCCCATAAGGCCAGCCAGCTTGAACGCGATGATGATGCCGGCGACGATCACCAGTGTGGGCAGGGCGGTCGATTCCATGCTGATCGCCAGACCCTGGATCACGTTGGTGCCGTGGCCAGTTTCCGAAGCCTTGGCGATCGAGCGCACCGGACGGTAGTTGGTGCCGGTGTAGTACTCGGTGATCCAGATGATCAGGCCGGTGATGACCAGCCCGAGGAAGCCGCAGTAGAACAGCGTGCGACCGGTGTAGGTCTGTCCGGCGATGGCGGCTTCCATATCGCCGCCCAGCGCATAGCTGATCGCCCACCAGATGGCCGGGATCGACAGCACGGCGGTGACAAGGAAGCCCTTGTACATCGCGCCCATGATGTTCTTGCCGCCGCCCAGCTTTACGAAATAGGTGCCGATGATCGAGGTGACGATGCAGACGCCGCCGATCAGCAGCGGCAGGCTCATCAGCGCCATCAGGTTGTCCGCACCCTTCAGCAGCAGCGCGGTGAGCACCATGGTCGCACCGATGGTGACGACATAGGTTTCGAACAGGTCGGCGGCCATGCCGGCGCAGTCGCCGACGTTGTCGCCCACGTTGTCGGCGATAACGGCGGGGTTGCGGGGATCGTCTTCGGGGATCCCGGCTTCGACCTTGCCGACCAGATCGGCGCCGACGTCGGCAGCCTTGGTAAAGATGCCGCCGCCCAGACGTGCGAAGATCGAGATCAGCGAGGCGCCGAAGGCCAGCGCCACAAGGCCGTCAACCACCGTGCGGTCAGTACCGCCAACGGTGTGGCCGGCCGGACCGGTGAGATACCAGAAAAAGCCTGCGATCGCGAGCAGCGCGAGGCCCGCCACCAGCATGCCGGTGATTGCCCCGGCGCGGAACGCCAGGGTCAGGCCCTGTTGCAGCCCGGTCTGCGCTGCAGCGGCAGTGCGGACGTTCGAGCGCACCGAGATGTTCATCCCGATGAAACCCGTCGCGCCCGAAAGCACTGCGCCGAGCACGAAGCCCGCGGCTGAAATCGGTCCGAGGAAATAGGCGACCAGCAGCGCCACGACGGCGCCAACCATGGCGATGGTGCGGTATTGCCGGCCCAGATAGGCTTGAGCGCCTTCCTGGATGGCTGCGGCGATTTCCTGCATCTTTTCATTGCCGGCCGATGCCCCAAGCACCTGACGGCTGGTAATGAAGCCGTAGAGCACGGCGACAAGTCCCAGGACTATAGCGATCGTGACTGGATTCACGGACACGCTCC
>JABFRE010000125.1 GCA_013141325.1 Novosphingobium sp. | reverse complement strand
CGCTTCGGTGAGGATGGTCCGGGCGCGCTCAAGGTTGAGCTTGTCGGCCACGCAGCGCCGGGCCAGCACCGGCTGGATCGCCCGAACCCCCAGCTCGCAGGCCTTTTCCAGCACCAGATCGAACCGGCCCTTCTTGAGCAGCGCCGCGCACAGTACGAAATCGGGCACCGCCTCACGCACCCGTAGCAGCGCTTCGCAGACCACCACCACATCGCGCTTGCCCGCGCTGTCCACCCGCGCCGCCCATTCGCCGGTCGCATCGTCGCACAGGATGACCGCATCCCCGGCGCCCACCCGCATCACCCGCGCCAGATAATGCGCCTGCGGCCCATCAAGCGCGACCACGCCGCCCTGCGCCAGCGGTCCGGGAACGAACAGGCGCGGTGCGCTCTTGGGCGGCCAGGCGGGAGTGGCGGGCATAGGGCAAGGGATAGCGGATTTTTCCCAGTGCGCTACTGGGGCGTTCATGACCGCCGAGATCGTTCCCGATTCCCAGCATGTTCCCGATAGCGAGTATGGGGGCCTTGTCGCCATGCTGCCCCAGCCGCTGCGCGACTACGCCCAGCTGGCCCGGTTCGATCGGCCGATCGGCTGGTGGCTGCTGTTCTGGCCGTGCGCCTGGGGGGTACTGCTGGCAGGCGGGCAAGGGCGGTGGGATCTGTTGGGCTGGCTGCTGCTGGGCTCCATCGCGATGCGCGGGGCGGGGTGTGTGTACAACGATATTGTCGATGCCGATCTCGACCGGCAGGTGGCGCGCACCGCCAGCCGCCCGGTGGCAAGCGGGCGGGTGAGCAAGCGCGCGGCGTGGATCTGGCTCGGCCTGCTGTGCCTGATCGGCCTTGCTGTGCTGCTGCAGCTGCGGCGCGAGGCGCAGCTGGTGGCGCTGTCCAGTCTGATGCTGGTCGCGGCCTATCCCTTCATGAAACGGATTACCGGCTTTCCGCAGGCCTGGCTGGGGCTGGTGTTCACCTGGGGCGTGCCGACCGGCTGGGTGGCGCTGCGCAGCGATGGCTTGGCGGTGATGGCCGCACTCTATGCCGGGGCGGTGCTGTGGTGCGTGGGTTACGACACGATCTATGCCTGCCAGGACCGCGAGGATGACGCGGTGGTCGGGATCGGGTCCAGCGCGCTGACGCTGGGGCGGCATCTGCGCACCGGGGTGGCGCTGTTCTATGCCGGGGCACTGGCGCTGTGGGCGCTGGCGTTCTGGTGGCTGCGGCCCGATCCGCTCGCGCTGCTTGCGCTTGGCCCGGCGGCGTTGCATCTGGGTTGGCAAGTGCTGACCCTGGAGCCTGACAATGCCGACAACGTCCTCGCCCGTTTCCGCGCCAACCGCATGGCCGGGCTGCTGGTGGCGCTGGCCTGCTGGGTGGTCGGCAATGCGTAGCGGCGGGGTGCTTTCGCTGCTGGCGCTGGCGGGCTGCGGCCAGGGCGTGCCCCAGCCGGACCCTTCCGCGACCGCCCAGCCGAGCCCCGCGGCGACGGTGCAGCCGACCGCAGAGCCCGCCGACCCCGCGCCGGCTATGTCGCAGACCCCGGTCGACGCACCCAAGGCTGCAGCCAGTCCGCTGCCCAAGCTGCTGCAGGCCGTGGGGACCGAGCCGTTCTGGTCGGTCACCGTCCTGCCGCACGGACGGCTGCGCTATACCACGCCTGATATGGCCAACGGGGTGATCGTACCTGCGGTGGAGCGCAAACGGGGCGAGAGCCTGCGCTATGCCGGGCGCTTCAACGGACGGCCCTTCGTGCTGGAGCTGGCCCCGGCCAAGTGCTCGGACGGGATGTCGGACACCGTCTATCCCTACACCGCCACTTTCGTGCATTCGGGCCGGACCGACCACGGCTGCGCCCGGATGCGGTAGCAGGGTGCGCCTGAGCGAGCCCCGAAGGCTATTTCAGCAGCCTGGTACCGCGATACGATCGCCCGATCGGGATCAACTGACCGTCGGCAAGCCGCACCTTGTCGGGCTGCTGTTCGGCGATCTGCTCGCGGTTGACGATGAAGCTGCGATGGATCTGGACGAACCGGGCGCTGGGCAGACGCGCGCGCACGCTTTTTAGCGTGGCGGTTGCCAGCGTGCTTCCCTGGGTGCCAACGACATTCACGAAATTGCCCTGTGCCTCGAAACTGGAAATCTCCACGAGCCGGAAACGCCGCAGCGTCCGGTCGACCTTGAGCACGATATCGACCGGATCGGCCCGCTCGCTGGCTGGCTGTTCGGCGATGCGCCGCCGGGCCTTGGCAAGGGCCGCTGCGAAGCGCGACGCACTTACGGGCTTGACCAGATAATCGACGACATCAAGGTCGAACCCTTCGAGCGCATGGTTCTGATAGGCGCTGACGATCACGGTCAGCGGCGGCGTGCGCAGGCCGCGCAGCAGGGCAAGCCCGTCAAACAGCGGCATCCGGATGTCGAGGAACATCAGGTCGACGCGGCCGGTTTCGATCATGCGCAGCGCTTCGGCCGCACTGTGGCAGTTGCCGACGACCGTGACATCGGGATCGAGGCGGCAGTGATGCGCCAACACATCATGCGCGTGGGGTTCGTCATCGACAATCAGAACTCTCAGCATGGCTGGAGGTCCACCGCGAGCCGGGCACGCCAGAACCCGTCTGAGCGCTCGGTCGTCAATTCGTAGTTCGCGTCGTACAGCAGTTCCAGCCGCCGTCGCAGATTGGCGAGGCCCAGGCCCGGCGTGCGGGTTTCTGCTGCATCGGGAAGCGAATTCAAACACTCGAAATGCAGGCGCTCGCCGACGATAGTCATGGCGATCCGCACCTCGCACGGCCCCTCGACGGGTTCAACGCCGTGTTTGAACGCGTTTTCAACCAGCATGATCAGCAGCAATGGCGGAACGGTGAAGCGCGACCCGTCGCTCGGCCACGCGGTATGGAGCGCACAGCGATGACCGAAGCGCAGCATCTGCAAGGCGAGGTAGTTGCCGAGGTGGGCGATCTCGTCGTCGAGGCTGCTGCGCTCGCGCTGGCCGCTATAGACCGCATAACGGAGCAGGTCCGACAGCTTGACCACCGCGGCGGCACTTTCGATCCGATCCTTGAGGCACAGCGCGTACAGCGTGTTCAGCGTGTTGAACAGGAAGTGCGGATTGATCTGCTGCTGGAGCAAGTGCAGCTCAGCTCTGACCCGTTCGTGCTGCGTATCTGCTTCGGCCTGCTCCGCGAGCAATCGCTCGACTGTCAGGATGATTGGTATGGCGATCGCGGTTACCCAAAAGGTAAAGCGAAAATTGTCGCGATCAAACGGGTTGTAGTTTTCGGACGGAATCACAGTCCATTCCGGAATGTTGAGCGGCATCAGCAGGCCGATGCTGGCTGCAATCGGAGTGCCCAGCGCGACAAAGGCCACAGTCGCCAGAATGAAGGGTACGATGCCCTGGCGGCGCAGCACCTGTCTGACCAACCGGTAGCGGCAAACCCAATACCAGCCATAGAGCATGAGCGCGATTGCCGCGAACTGACCGAAGTACCAAACAGTTTCGAGCGGCTCCGACGCGATCCGGGCCCAGTTCACCCAGACGCCGAGCGGCTGGTTGCGCACCGCATCGGCAGTTGATGCGAACAGCGAAGTGGCGCCCAGCGCCCACAGCGCGAGCAGCGTGGCAACGGTGCCATCGAGAGTGATCGGCACGTGCCGGAACGGCGCAGCTGAAGGCCGATGGCGCTGGCGGTGCTGCGTTGCCGAAGGGTGGAGCAAAAGGAAAGCCAGACTGAGCACCGCCGCCAATCCCCAGTGCCAGATCGACAGCGCCGAACCACGGATCATCAGCATCGCAAGCGCCGGATACAGCACGAAGCCGGCTAGCCAGACCGCTGCGGCGGGCCAGCGTTGCCAGCGGACGACCGCAAGGTGCGCGGCCAGCATCGGCAAAAAGGCCAATGCAGTCCAGGCGGCCCGCCGGGCCAGTCCGGCCCATTCGGGATCCCCGCTCGCAATGTGACCGGAAAGCGCGCCAAGCAACATCGCCACCAGAACCGGAGAGATCTGGGTCAAAACGTTGCTGCTGCCGGGATCGCTCACTCGTTCCATTGCGACCTGTCTGCTTGCGTACCGGCTCCGCCGTTGCCCGCACCGGCTGGGCAATTGCATTCATAGATGACGAACGGCGCAATTCCAGTGACGAACAGCGGCCTGGCAACCACGGTGCGGATTGTCACGGCGAGCCTGCCGTTGATCATCGCCGAATTGCATCAAGGCCGGGCGCGAGCCAGCCGACCTCCTCACGTTCGGAGGCTGCATGCTGGAAGTCCGCAATCTTGGCAAAACCTATCGCGGCGGGGTGAAGGCGCTCGACGGGATCGATTTGTCCATCCCGGCCGGGATGTACGGGTTGTTGGGTCCGAACGGCGCGGGCAAGAGCACGTTGATGCGGACCATGGCGGCGATCCAGTTGCCGGACCGAGGCAGCGTCGTATTCGATGGCTTGGATGCCCTGGCCGATCCCGTGGCCTTGCGCCGCCGGCTGGGTTACCTGCCGCAGGCGTTCGGAGCCTACCCCCACGCGAGCTGCCAGACCATGCTGCGGCATCTGGCGGTGCTGAAGGGCTTGCCCGATGACGCCGCGACGGCTCGCCAGATCGACGCACTGCTCGACTGTACCAACCTTACCGCGCATGCCGCGCGGGCGGTTACGACTTTCTCGGGCGGGATGCGCCAGCGTTTCGGGATAGCGCAGGCCTTGCTTGGCGATCCTGCACTGCTGATCCTCGATGAACCGACGGCGGGGCTCGATCCAGAGGAGCGCATCCGGCTCTACAACCTCCTTAGCCAGCTCAGCGGCGACCGCGTTGTGGTGCTGTCGACCCATATTGTCGATGACATCGAACAGCTGTGCAGCAAAATGGCAATCATCCACGCTGGCAAGGTGGTGGCGCAGGGCAACATCGCAGGACTGGTCGAGAAACTGGACGGGCACATCTGGCAATCGCCGGTCGCCGCGCCGAACGGTTCGCCGGCACTGCAGCTGAGCATGGCTTATCGCCGGGGCTCACCTGTGTACCGGTACTTCAGCCGATCATCGCCCGGGGATAGCTTCGTCCCGGTACCGCCGACGCTCGAAGACCGCTATTTCCTCGAACTGCGGGGCGACCGTCCGTGCTGACCCGGGCAGACTGGCGCAGCGAATGGCTGATCACGCGCAGACACCCTCTGCTGTGGGCCGTAATCGCAGGATCGACGGCCTTGGTCGCGCTTGCCGCGAGCAACGAAGCGCCTCGAACCGATCGAGAACTCTACGAATCGGCCGTGCGGCTGGGTCTGCTGGTCCCGGCTTTCATCTTGCCCTTTTTGGCGGGGGCGATCACGCCGGTGTTCACCCTGCGCGATGCCGAGCACGGCATGGACGATCTGCTGGCAGCCTATCCGCAGACCCCGCGCGATTGGCTCACGGTGCGTCTGAGCAGCGTCGCGGCGTTGCTGATCTGTCTTGGCGCCGTGCAGCATCTGGCGATCGTCGGCATTCTCGCGGCCGATCACCCCGGCAAGTTTTGGGATCTGCTGCTGCGCGCGGGCAAGTTGGTGGCGCTGGTGCATGTGCCGGCCAGCCTGATCTGGGCCTGCGTCCTTGCGCGGGTGAGCTGCGCTGCGGGCAAGGCGAGCATGGTCTATCTTGCAGCAGCCTTTGGCTGGCTGGCCTATCTTGGTCTTGCGACGCTGACCGATACGCCGCTCATCGCGGGCAGTTTCGTTGCCTGGGAGCCGCTGCGAACTGCGATGGTGCTGGTCGATCCCTACGCCATCACCGCGCTGGTCAATCCGCCACCTGTCGAGTCACTGCCGCTCTCGCGGTACCTTGCGATCGGGCTGGGCCGGGCCGGATGGCTGGTGCTATGCTACCTGCTTGTTCGCGGCATCAAGACGCTGCCGGCGTCGCTGGCGGCGCAGGACAGTTCGGTGCGCTCGCCCGGACGAATCCGTCGCCCGTTGCCCTGGCTGCCGGGGCTCCGGGAGGCACCCGGTTGCTTCGCGTTGCTGCTGCGCTGGACCATTGCCGACAAGTTCTTTCTTCTGGCCCTTGCGGGTTGGGCTGTGCTGGTTTTTCCAGAAGTCTTTGGCGGCATGACCTATGCCGAGCAGCTTTCGCAGCTGACACCCGATAGCCGCGATGCGCTGAACCGGGTGATGTGGGACATGGCCCCACCCATGGGTGCGCTGCTGCTGCTCTATGCTGCCGATCGCGCCAGCCGGATGAGCCGGATGGCGGGGATGGACGGGCTGACCGCCGCCACGGCGTACAGTTCGTGGCGACTGCTCGCTGCGCAACTTGCCTGCCTGTGGGTAGTAGCGCTCATCCTGTTGGTCTTTACGCTGCTGATCGTCCTGTCGGCCCAACTTGCTGCGCAGTCGTCGATTCAGCCCGGAGAATATCTCCAACAGGCCGGACAGATCGTCACCGGACTGCTGCTCACCGCCACGGCCTTCGTTGCGCTGCACGGAATCGTCCGGTCACGAATGGCCGCCAATCTAATCGGCCTTGTGTTGGTGGTTCTGGGCCACAGCAGCCTGGCCCCGGCCATGGGCCTGCTCCATCCGCTCTGGAAGCCGCTGTCATTGCCCCTGGAAGTGCCGGATCACGTGCTGGGCCTCGATCGGAACTGGTCTGCTCTGGCATCTTTTGCGGTGGCCTGGTCTGCGGTCTGCGCCGCCGCGATGCTGTTTGCGGTAAGGGCCCATCACCGTGGGCTGCCCTACCCCCAGGTGGCGTTGCGCAGGGTGCTGCTCAATCCAGCCACAGTTGCAATCGTGCTGCTGCTGACCGGCGCTGCATGGCAGGCGCTCGCAATCCAGCGAATGCTGGAAAGTGACTTTTCCCTGGTCAGCGCCAACGAACGTGCCCAACGCCGCGCCGCATACGAACGCCGCTATGCCGCTTGGCTCGATCGCCCTCAGCCGCAGGTTGCCGCTGTGTACGCGTTCGTCGATTTCGCCGCCGACGGTGGACGTGCCGATCTGCGGGTCACCATGCAGCTGGTCAACCGCTCGGCGGCTTCGATTGACCGCATTCTGGTCGGCCGCAACCTGCTTGACGTACCTGCAACAGTAGCGATCGACAGCGCCGCGATCGAAGCGCGCGACCCGGCTACCGGCCAGGCTGTGTTTCGGCTCATCGCACCGATGCGACCGGGCGAAACCCGCACGCTGCGCTTCGCTGCCCGGATTACCCGGTCACCTCTGGCCAGCAGCCGGAGCTTGCTGATCCTCAGTTCCCATTTCGCTTCGTTGCCTGCATTCCAGATTCTTCCGGTGATCGGCTATCAGCGCGAGTTCTCGCTGCGCGATCCGGCGCAACGCGTCCAGTTCAGGCTACCGCCGCTTGCCGTTGTTCCGCCTTCGCAGCTTGGCGAGCTGGGGCCAGGCAGCAGTCTGGACCGGTATCAAACCACGTTCGAGACGGTCATTTCGACCCCGCAGCGATTGCACGGGGTCGGCCCCGGCGAGCTCGTACGGCAATGGAACGAGGGCGGGCGCAGCCACTTTCTGTTCCGCACTGATCGGGCGATCCGCAATGCTCCGGCCTTCTTCGCGCTGCCGTGGGCAGCACGCCGGTGGCAGGTCGGCTCGCTTACAGCCGAAATCCGCGCGCCGGGTCCTATCGGCGCGGACAATCCCAGCCTGCTGGGCATGCGCGATACTCTGACGTGGCTGAACCGCGAAATGGCACCCTATCCGGGCAGGACGCTGCGCCTGATCGCTGCGCCGGAATTCGGTTCCAGCGGATTTGCCTTGCCGCAGGTCATGCTGATCTCGCACCGCCGCAGCTTTCGCGCCCATCCCGCACCCGATGCCGGGTTCGATCAGGCCTATCGGCGCGCGGTGCATGAAACAGCTCACCAGTGGTTCGGGCACGCCATCGGCTATGGCGTTCCGGAAGAGCGGGCGTTCCTCGTTGAATCGCTGGCCAAATATGCCGAACTGGTGATGGTTGAACGGCGCTACGGCAGCGGAGCAGTCCGGGCGCTGGTTGACTGGGAATCCGATCGCCTGGACCGGTCGCGGCTCGCGCCGGCTATGGTCACGGTGCCGTTGCTCGATGCCGAAGACACCGAAGACATGTATTCGCGCGCCACCGTGGCCTTCGCCTGTTTGCGATCCCGGGTGGGAGATGCCGCCCTCGTCGCCGCGCTGCGCGAGACGGCACGGTCATCGCAGCAGACCGGGCGTCCGGTCCGCTCGCTGGATTTTGTTCAAGCCCTCAAGCGGATCGCCGGAAAAGCGGGTGAGCCAGCGATCGACCGGATGTTGACCAGCAACCTGCCGATTGCGGTCGGGCTTGCGCGATCCGGTTGTGCCGGTGATCGCTCACCCCAGGCCAACTAATCGCGTTCGGATGCGCCTCTGCGCGAACCGGATTTCCGATCTCATCCATAGCTCACCACCTCGAACTCGATCCCGTCCCAGTCGAAGAAATAGAACCGGCGACCGGGCTCGTAGTTCATGTGGTTGAAGGGGGTGAGGCCGGCGGCGGCGACTACACCCTCAGCCGCTTCCAGATCGTCGACGACCAGCCCGATGTGGTTGAGCGGGACGCCCTTGGCAAAGCGCTGCGCAACGGGCGAGCCGCTGGTGTAAACCGCCAGGTAATCGCGCTCGTTCCCGACGTGGATTGTCCACCCGCCCAGCTGCGAAGGCCCGCGCCAGCGCTCGTGCCAGCCGCACAATGCTTGGAGCAGCGAAGAGGAGCGATCAGGGTCACTGACGGTGATGTTGGCGTGTTCAAGGAATCCGTTTTGCATAATGTTCTCGTAAAATCAGAGGTTTAATGCACAATCGAATCATTGTGCTTTACCTTTGTGCAACCTCAAGTAAAGTTGAGGTCAAGCATTTTCGGGCGGATGCGAGGGAAAGATGGACAAGAACGACCTTCTGCCGATTGGCGATCTGGCGCGGCGCACCGGGCTCGCGGTGTCCGCGATCCGGTTCTACGAGGACAAGGGCCTGATCGCCCCCTACCGCACCATGGGCAACCAGCGCCGCTTTCTGCGCAGCGACATCCGACGGCTGTCCTTCATCCTGATAGCGCAGAAGTTGGGGCTGGGTCTCGCCGAGATCGAGGCGCAGCTGGCCGCGCTGCCGCAGGGGCGCACGCCGACCCTGGCCGACTGGCAAAAGCTCAGCCGCTCGATGCGCAGCCAGATCGACAAGAAGATCGCCCTGCTCTCGCTCACCCGCCGCAAGCTGGACGAATGCATCGGCTGCGGGTGCCTGAGCCTGACGCGCTGCCAACTCTACAACCGCGACGATCGGGCGGGGACGGGCGGAACCGGGCCGCGGTTTGTGCTGGATTGAATGGGAGTGTTGGGGGCTCGACTGAAGCCAGGTGAATCCATTGGCGATAGGGTGATCAAGGTCGACCACGCCGGAGAACATGGAGCGATCGCTATTTACAGAGCTCAACGCTGGGTCTCGCGTTGGAGGTCGCCGTCACTAGTTCCTGAAATCGAACGATTCCTGGCTCACGAACTGCACCATCGAAGCCTGTTCGGCGCAGAGCTACAGCGACGAGGCCGCAGTCGGTGCCGCAGTTATCACCTATGTGGTCTTGGCGGATTGGTGCTCGGATTTGTAACCGCCTTGGCTGGTCCCCAGGCGGTTTCAGCAACTACAGTCGCCGTTGAAAGAGTTGTACTCAGGCACTTGGCTGAACAGTCTTCCGCACTGCGCGCAGTCGATCCGTCGGCAGCACTTGTAGTAGACAGCATCATCGCTGACGAGCGAGACCATCATGACTCAGCAAAGTTCGCACTGCACCAAAACAGTGTCTGGTCACGTCTGATAGAGCCAATTGTTGCTGCATCGACGGAGACAGTCATTTGGCTCGGAATGAAACTTTGATCTTCTACTCCGCCGCCAGCAGCTCTTCAGCGCCCTCAAGGTCCACGCTCACCAGCCGCGAGACCCCCCGCTCCACCATCGTCACGCCGAACAGGCGGTGCATGCGGCTCATGGTGACCGCGTTGTGGGTGACGATCAGGTAGCGCGTGTCGGTTTCGCCGACCATCGCGTCGAGCAGGTCGCAGAAGCGTTCGATGTTGGCATCGTCCAAGGGCGCATCGACTTCGTCGAGGACGCAGATCGGCGCCGGGTTGGTGAGGAACAGCGCGAAGATCAGCGCCACGGCAGTCAGCGCCTGTTCGCCGCCCGACAGCAGGGCAAGCGATTGCAGCCGCTTGCCCGGCGGCTGGGCGTAGATCTCAAGCCCCGCTTCCAGCGGATCGTCCGAATCGACCAGCGCCAGATGCGCCTGCCCGCCTTCGAACAGGCGGCTGAACAGGCGGCGGAAATGGATGTCGACGGCTTCAAAGGCCGCGCGCAGCCGTTCGCGCCCTTCGCGGTTGAGGTTGCCGATCGATCCGCGCAGGCGGCCCACGGCTTCGGTCAGTTCCGCCTGTTCGGCCAGACTGGCGCCGTGCTTTTCCTCGGCGGCGGCCAGATCGTCGGCGGCGACGAGGTTGACCGGGCCCAGCCGCTCGCGGTCGGCCACCAGCTTGTCGTGCTCGGCGCTTTCGGGTCCGGCCGCGGCCACGTCGGCAGCGGCGAAGGCAAAGCGTTCGGGCAGCAGTGGCGGCGGACACTGGAAGCGCTCGCCCGAGATTCCGGCCATTTCCTGGCGGCGGGTTTCCTCGTTCTCGGCTCGGGCGGTGGCCCCGGCGCGGGCTTCGCGGGCCGAGGCGAGCGCCTCGTTGGCCTGGGCGAAGGTCGCTTCGATCCGGCGCGCCGCTTCGCCGGTTTCGGCGACCCTGGCCTCGGCTGCGGTCAGCTCGGCCGTCAGCCTGGCGCGGACTTCGTCACCAGCCTCGATCTCGCGCATCAGTCCGGCGGGCTTGGCGGCGGCTACGGCGCGCTCTTCCGCGATTTCGGCAAAGCGGCGTTCCATCGCGGCGAGGCGGCTGGCGGCATCGCCGGCGCGCGCCTGCCAGCTCTTGATGTCGGAGCGCTGGGTGCCCAAGCGCTCGCGCGCCACGGCGAGCGCCTGATCGTGCGCGGCAAGCGCGGCGGTGGCGGACTGGAGCCCCTGGCGGGCGGCATCGTGGCGTCCTCTCGCAGCGGCAAGCTGGGCCCGGCCACTTTCGGGATCGGGCAGCGCGGCGCGGTCG
>JABFRE010000200.1 GCA_013141325.1 Novosphingobium sp. | reverse complement strand
GCGTTGTTGATCCCGATCACCTGGCCCTTCATGTCGAACATCGGGCCACCGGAATTGCCACGATTGATCGAAGCGTCGGTCTGGATGTAGCGGTCATAGGCGCTGCCCGAACCGGTCGAGCGGGTCACCGCCGAGACGATCCCCGACGTCACCGTGCCGCCCAGGCCGAAGGGGTTGCCGATGGCAATCACCCAATCGCCGACGCGGGCCGAACGGCTGTCACCGAACTTGACGAACGGCAGCGCCTTGGGCGCGGTGATCTTCAGAACGGCGAGGTCCGAGGGACCATCCTTGCCCACCAGCTTGGCGGGGTATTCGGTGCCGTCGGGCATGGTGACGGTGATCGATTCGACCTGACCCTTGCCGTCGGCGGTGATTACGTGGTTGTTGGTCACCACATAACCGTCGGCCGAAACGATGAAGCCCGATCCCAGCGACTGCGCCTCGCGAGTCTGGGGCGCGCCGTTGCCGCCGCCGCCGAACAGCCCTTCCAAGGGGGTGCCCGCAAACGGATTGCCGTTCTGGACCTGCACCTTCTGCCGGGTCGAAATGTTGACGACGGCAGGTTGCAGCTGCTGGGTCAGGTCGGCGAAGCTGGCCGGGGCTCCGGCGCGCGGCACCACCGACTGCATCTGCGACGAATCGTTCTGCGCCACCTGTGCCCCTGCGGGCAGGCCGGTGGCCAGTGAAAGCGCGGCACCGCCCAGCAGCAGTGCGGAAGTCACTCCATAAGCATATCGCACGTGTTTCAAGTCCTCTTGCTTGGCGCGTTCAGGCATGAGTGGCGGATTCACGCCGTCGCGCCTGAATGGAAATTGAATGGGCTATTGCCCGCGGAACTGTTTGAGGTATTCGGCGTCCGGCCCCAGCACAATCGTTGTACCCTGCTTCCTGTCGGCACCGGCGAAGACGGTCTCGTAGCTGCGCATCGCCCGGTAGAAATCGTAGAAAGCCGGATCCTTGCCCGCCGCAGCGCCCAGAATCCGCGCTGCATCGGCCCGGCCCTGATCGGCGATTCGCAGCGCCTCGTGGGTGGCCTGTTCGGCCTCGATCGCGGCGATCCGGGTGCGTTCGCCTTCCATCCGTTCGTAGGTTTCCTGCAATTCGCTCGCGGGGAGCGCGGCGCCGGACAGCCGGACGTCGATGATCTGCACGCCCAGCGGCCGGGCCTTGGCATCCAGCGCGGCGCGCAGCCGGGCCGCAGTTCCGCCGCCGCCGGGCATCAGCAGGCGCCCGGCTTCGGCCTGGCCAAGCTCCTGCTGCGCCAGCGCGCTTAGCGCAGATCGAATCTGCTGGATCGCCTGCTCGTTGCTTCCGGCCGTGTCGATCAGCCTGGCCGGATCGAACACGCGGTAGGTGGCCGTGGTATCGAGCTCAAGCAGCTGCTGGTCGGCGCTGCGCACCGCCACCCGCCCGGTCTTGACCGAAGCCAGACCGCGGTCGACCCAGGCGACGCTTTCCACAAACGGCCAATGGGCCAGCAATCCGCCGCCGCCCGGCGCGCCATCCGGCTGCCAGCGGTTGACCACCCGCACCGGCTCACCCATCCGCAATACCACCGCCTGGCTGGTTTCGGGAACCACGGTCACGCACAGGCCCAGCAGCAGAGCGATCGTGCCGAACACGAACAACAGCGCGCGGTTGCGGTGCAGCAGCTGCGTCATGTCATTGCCCTCCCGTGGCAGGGGTGGCCGGGGTGCCGGACTTGGTCGGAACGGGGGCCGGTGCAACGGTGGTGCTGACCCCGTTTCCGGCAACGATAACGGTCGGATTCGCGCTCAGCACCCGTTCCATCGTTTCATAGTAGCGGCGCTTGCGGGTGATTTCGGGTGCGGCCTGGTATTGCAGATAGACCGATTCGAATTCGGCGGCCTCGTTGCTGGCCTTCTGGAGCGTTTGCTGGACGAAGGTCTGGGCCTTGGCGACGGTCTTGCGTGCCTCCTGCCTGGCCAGGCCGACCTTGCGGAAGGCTTCGGCCACCTTCGCGGGCGGTTCGGCGCGGGTCACTTCGGCGCCTTCGATCCGCACCCCCAGCTTCAAGGTATCGAATACGGCCTGGCTTCGCGAGGCAACCCGCTGCTGCAATTCGGCGCGGCGCTGCCCTTCGATCAGGCCGTCCAGCGGCAGTTCGGCCACTGCGGCCAGCGCCTGGGCCTGGGCGATGTCGGCAATCACCGCGGCGGTGCTGGGCGACGCATAGGCAAAGCGCTGCAGATCGGTGACCCGCCAGCGCAGCTTGAAGCCGAAATCGACCAACTGCCGGTCGCGCGTCAGCATCAGGTTTTCGCCTTCCTGCGCCGGCAGCACGGTTTCCTCGATCTTGGCGGTGTTGCGGGTGGTGACCGCCTGAAGCGGCCAGGGCAGGGTCAGGGCCAGCCCGGGGCCGGCAGTGCGATGGTAGTGCCCCAGCGTCGTGACCAGCCCCTGCTCGCCCTTGGCCAGAACGTGAACCGACGTGCCGCCAATCCAGGCGGCGATCAGGCCGGCCAGCACCAGCGGCAGCCAGTTGCGTCCCGTTCCCGGAGCGGGCGAACCGCCGCCCCGCCCGCCGCGCGCCCGGAAGATATCCTCGATATTGGCCGAACGGCGTGCAGGTTCGTCCGCATGCGGGGGAAGCCAGGGATTGCGGGAATCATCCTTGACCTTGGGCGCGGGTTCGTCGGCAGGCGGATCGCCGCCCTCGCCGTCGCTGACCGGTGGATCGGCCTGTGCCGGGTCGCCATCGCCGCCCCACGGGCTTTTGCCCTTGGCCATGGCCAGGATGCGCCCACTATCGAAATCGCCCGATCCGCTCATGAAACGCACTATAGGTACGCGCGGCGCACAAAAACAGTGTCTCGCTTCGCTTTTTCCTTGCTAGGGAGCGCCGATGAGTGATCCGACCGACGGCCTGCGCGCCGCCCTGCCTGCCACAGCCCAGTCCCGCCTCCAGAGCCTGCGCCTGTCCGATGGCGTCGTGATCGCCGTACTCGATGCTTCCGGCTTCGATGCAGTTGAGCGCGAGCGGCTGGAAAGCGCGGTGAAAGCGGCGCTTTCGGGCCAGTCAGGCGTGGCCGAGGTGCGGGTGGCGCTGACCGCGGACAAGACCCGGCGGCGGATCATTGCAGTGGGTTCGGGCAAGGGCGGGGTCGGCAAATCGACGGTTTCGGCCAATCTTGCCGTCGCCCTGGCGCGGATGGGCCGCAAGGTCGGGCTGGTCGATGCCGACATCTATGGTCCCTCGCAGCCCCGGCTGATGGGTTCCGAAGGGATCAAGCCCGAAGCACGGAACGAAAAGCTGGTGCCGGTGCCGAACCGCTGGGGCGTGCCAGTGCTGTCGATGGGCCAGCTGATCGAAGCCGACAAGGCGATCGCCTGGCGCGGACCCATGGCCAGCGGCGCGCTCGGCCAGCTGGTCGACGCCGATTGGGGTGCGGTCGATACCCTGGTGGTCGATCTTCCGCCCGGCACCGGCGATGTCCAGCTGACCATGCTTCAGCGACACAAGCCCGACGGCGCGGTGATCGTCTCGACCCCGCAGGACCTGGCGCTGATCGATGCGCGCCGGGCGATGCAGCTGTTCGAAGTCGGGCAGGTGCCGGTGATCGGGCTGATCGAGAACATGGCCGGCTATGCCTGCCCGCATTGCGGCGAGGTCAGCGATCCGTTCGGCAGCGGCGGCGCCGAAACTGTGGCGGGCGAGCTGGGCCATGCCTTCCTCGGCCGGATCCCGCTTGACCTGGCAATCCGCGAGGCGAGCGATGCCGGCACCCCGCCTGCCGCCGGTGACGGGCCCGAAGGCGAAGCCTTTGTCCAGATCGCCCGGCGCGTGGCAACCTGGCTCGACAACCGGTAGGGGCGGCAAGCGATGCACATTTCCCGGCGCGGCGTTTTGTTGGGGGCAGGGGCGGCCGGAGGGCTGCTGCTGGCCTGGACGCTGACCCCGCGCCGCTTCGATCCCCCGCTGGTGGCGGGCGAGGGCGAAGTGACATTCGACGCCTGGCTCAAGATCGGCAAGGACGGCGTAGTGACCGTTTCGGTGCCCGAAGCCGAGCTGGGACAGGGGATCACCACCCTGATTCCGCAGATCGTCGCGATGGAACTGGGGGCGGACTGGCGGCAGGTGGCGGTGGAACCCGCGCCGGTCAGCGGGGTCTATGCCAACGTTCCGCTGGCGGCACGCTGGTCGGCGCTGTGGATGCCGCTGTTCCCCGGCGCGGCGAGCGACCCCGATGCCTACCTGGCCAAACGCTTTGCCGAGGGCGAGACCTTCAATGCGGCGGCGGACGGTACCTCGCTCACGGCGCATGAAGGCCCGGCGCGCGTCGCCGCCGCCAGCGCGCGGGCCATGCTGGCCCAAGCCGCGGCTGATCGCTGGAACGTCGCGTGGGAAGAATGCGACGCCCAAGGCGGGTTCATTGTTCACGACAAGAAGCGCCTGGCGTTCGGCGAGCTGGTGGACGAAGCAGCGGACTATTCCCCGCCCGATCCGGCGGTGGTCCGGGTTCAGCCGCCGCTTGAACGGGCAGCGGAGTTCCCGGCGGGGGCGCCGCTGCGCTTTCCCCGGCTCGATCTCCCGGCCAAGGTTGACGGAAGCTACACCTTCGCCGGTGACGTCCGCCTGCCCGACATGGTCTTTGCGGCGATTCGCCACGGGCCAATCGGGGATAGCCATCTTGGTGGTTACGACACCGGTCTCGCTCAGGGGGTCAAGGGCCTGATCAAGCTGGTCAATGGCAAGAGCTGGCTGGCCGCGGCGGCGAGCAACTGGTGGGCGGCTGAGCACGCGCTCAAACTGATCGCCCCGCGCTTTTCGGCTACCGACACCGCCGACACCGCACGGATCGGTGCCGCGCTCGACAAGGCGCTGCGTTTTGGCGACGCGGTGCGGATCGCTGCAGTGGGCGATCCCGACAGCTGGCTGGGCAAAAAGTTCGAGCATGTGGCCGGCTATGCGATTGCTCCGGCGCTTCATGCCACGCTGGAAACGGCCAGCGCCACCGCGCGCTATCAGGACGGCAAGCTGGAGCTGTGGCTCGCCAGCCAGGCTCCGCAGGCTGCGCGCCAGCGCGCCGCTGATGCGCTGGGGATCGGGGTGGAGCGGGTGGTGCTCTATCCCATGCCGGCCGGCGGCAGTTTCGATCGGCGGCTGGAAAACGACCATGCCGCCGAAGCGGCGCTGATCGCGCGCGATCTTGGCAAACCGGTCCAGCTCATCTGGTCGCGCTGGCAGGAACATGTCGCAGGGCTGCCGCGCAGTCCGGCCCGTGCGATCCTGGCCGCCCGCACCGCACAGGACGGCTCGCTGACCGCGCTCAAGGTGCGGGTGGCCATGCCTGCCACCACCTTCGAATTCGGGCGGCGGCTGTTTGGCGGCGATGACCAGCGCGGCGCACAAGCGGCGCAGGATCAGGGCGATGCGCTGGCGCTGGAAGGCGCTGTGCCGCCTTATGCGATTCCGCACCTGATGGTCGAACATTGCCCGGCACGGATTCCGCTGCCGACCGGACGGGCGCGCGGGAACGGCGCAGCGCTGGGCTGCTTCCTGATTGAGACCTTCATCGACGAACTCGCCAGCCGGTCAGGGCGCGAACCGCTGTCTTACCGGATGGCGATGCTGGGGCAGGACATCAAGCTGGCTAACGTGCTTCAGCGCGCGGCGACCCTGGCCGAATGGAGCGGCGGGACGGTCGGCAGCGGCGAAGGGCTGGCCTGCCACCGGATGAAGGTCGCGGGGCGTGAAGGCCGGATCGCGGTGATCGCCAGCGCCCGCCGCGACGAACGCGGCCTGCGCGTCGACAAGCTGACCGCGGTGGCGGATATCGGCCGCATCGTGAACGTCGATATCGCCCGCCAGCAGATCGAAGGCGGGCTGGTCTTCGGCATGGGTCTGGCCAGCGGCTGCACCACTGCCTATGCGGATGGCCTGCCGCTGACCGGGCGGCTGGGCCTGCTCGGCCTTCCGCTGCTCAGCGACTGTCCCGAAATCGAGGTGGAATTCATGGATAGCGATGCCGAACCATTCGACCCGGGCGAGCTGGGGGTTTCCGCCGTGGTTCCGGCGATTGCCAACGCGCTCTACGCGGCGGGCGGTACCCGGGTGCGGACCCTGCCGCTGAACGCGGAGGCGGCGTGATGCGCCCTGCCGATCATCCGCCGGTGGCCCCGCCGCGCGTCGGTGTTCTGCTGGTGAATCTGGGAACCCCCGATGCCCCCACTCCGGCAGCGGTGCGGCGCTATCTCAAGGAATTCCTGTCAGACCGCCGGGTGGTAGAGATTCCCCGGCTGGTCTGGTGGCCGATCCTCAACGGGATCATCCTCAACACCCGGCCGCGCAAGTCAGCCCATGCCTATGGCCAGGTCTGGGGGCCGGACGGCTCGCCGCTGGCCGCGATCACCAAGGCCCAGGCGGCGGCGTTGCAGGTGCGGCTGGGCGATGCGGTGCAGGTCGGCTGGGCGATGCGTTATGGCAATCCGGCGGTTTCGGCAGAGCTTGAACGGATGAAGGCGGCGGGCTGCGAGCGGATCCTGTTCGCCCCGCTCTATCCGCAATATTCGGGCGCAACCACCGCAACCGCGACCGACGCGCTCGGCGCGGCGCTGGCGGCCATGCGCTGGCAGCCGACGGTGCGCAGCCTGCCGCCCTATTATGACGATCCGGCCCACATCGAGGCGCTCCGCGCCGATACCGCGCGTCAGCTCGCAGGGCTCGATTTCACGCCCGAGGTGCTGCTGCTTTCGTTCCACGGCATGCCGGAACGGACGCTGCACCTGGGCGATCCCTACCACTGCCAATGTCGCAAGACCGCCCGGCTGCTGGCGGAAGCACTGGCTCCGGACTATCCCGCGCTGCGGATCGAGGTGACGTTCCAGTCGCGCTTCGGCCGCGCCAAATGGCTTGAACCGGCGACCGACGCTGTGCTGGCGGCAGAGGGCGCCAAGGGTACCCGGCGGCTGGCCATCGCCGCACCGGGCTTTTCCGCCGACTGCCTGGAGACCCGCGAAGAACTGGCGATCCGGGGCAAAGAGCAGTTCGTCGCTGCGGGCGGCACCCATTTTGCGGCGCTCGATTGCCTCAACACGGGGGAGTCCGGGATGGCGATGCTGGAAGCGCTGGTGCGGCGCGAACTGGGTGGCTGGATCTAGAAATCGACCGCGATGCCCTTTTTCACCCAGTCGCCATAGCGGGTCGGGGACAGTCCGTCAGGATCGGCGTCTTGCTTGGCCGCAGCGGGCGCGGGTGCGGGATCGTTGGTCCAGTTGGCCGGTTTCACGAAGGGTTCGGGCCGTTTGGTAGCGCGCTTGGTCATGGCCTGTCCTTGCTCCCGCTGGCCCTCGATTGCAATCGCGTCTAGGGCGGCGCGATGGACATCCCCGGCCTTCCCGCGCGCAAGGCGGCGCTGAAACTGCTCGACGCCGTGCTGCGCCGCGGCGAAACGCTCGATCAGGTGGCAAGCAATGCCTTGCAGGGCCTGCGCAGCCCGGCGGATCGGGCCTTGGCCCGGGCGCTGTCGGGTGAAGTGCTGCGCTGGCTGGTCGATCTCGATGCCCCGATCGACAGCGCCACCCGTCAGATCCTGCCGCACGACGCCAAGCCGCGTATGGTGCTGCGGCTGATGCTGGCGGGCTGGCTGCGGCTGGACACCCCGCCGCACGCGGTGATCGCCACCGGCCTGCCGCTGCTGACCGGCGGACCGCGGCGGCTGGCACACGGGGTGTTCTCTACCCTGGTCAAGCGGGGGGTCAGGCTGCCCGCTGCGCCGACCTTGCCCGAGGCGGTTGCGGCACGCTGGGGTGAGCGGGGGGATTGCATCGCCGCCGGGCTTGCGCTGCCGCCGCCGCTCGACCTGACGCTGCGTGATCCGGCGGAGACTGCGCTGTGGGTGGAGCGGCTGGGCGGGGTGTCATTGCTGCCGGGCCACGTCCGTCTGCCGCGCGGCACGGCGATCGAGGACCTGCCCGGTTTTTCCGAGGGGGCCTGGTGGGTTCAGGATCTAGCCGCCAGCCTCCCGGCGCGGCTGCTGGGGCCAGGAGAAGGCCGCCGTGTGCTCGATCTGTGCGCCGCGCCGGGGGGCAAGTCACTGCAACTCGCCGCTGCCGGCTGGCGGGTGACCGCGCTGGACGCCAGCGCCAAGCGGCTTGAACGAATGCAGCAGAATCTGGCCCGCACCGGCCTCGAAGCCGAGATGATTGCCGCCGACGCCCTGATGTGGGAGCCGCCCGCGCCGTTCGATGCCGTGCTGCTCGACGCGCCGTGCACCGCCACCGGCACCTGCCGCCGCCATCCCGACGTGCTGCACCGGATCGGTGCGCGCCAGATTGCCGAAATGGCCGAGCTGCAGGCGGCGCTGCTTTCTCGCTCGGTGACTTGGGTGAAGCCGGGCGGACGGCTGATCTACGCCACCTGCTCGCTGGAACCGGAGGAGGGCGAGGCACAGGCCGCCACTGTCGGTCTCACCCCTGATCCGATTCGGGCGGACGAATTGCCCGCCGGCCTGGCCCCTGCGGCGAATGGCTGGCTGCGCACCGACCCCGCGATGCTGCCCGAGCACGGCGGTCTCGACGGTTTCTTCATTGCACGCTGGCGCGCTTAACCCTTCAGCTTTTCCGCAAAGCCCTTGCGCAGTTTGGCCAGTTTCGGCGGGATCACCGCCAGGCAATAGGGATTGCGCTGACCCTCGCCGTCCCAGTATTCCTGATGATAATCCTCGGCCGGATACCACTGCGCCGGGCCTTCGATCATGGTGACCACCGGTTCGGCGCGCTCGGTCTGGGCGCGGGCGATCGCGGCCTCCGTCTCGGTGCGCTGGGCTTCGTCGAGCAGGAACACCGCCGAGCGGTATTGCGTGCCGATGTCGCCGCCCTGACGGTTGAGCTGGGTCGGATCGTGGGTAGCGAAGAACACGTCGAGCAGGTCGGCACGCGTGATTACCGCCGGATCGAAGGATACCCGAATCGCTTCGGCATGGCCGGTCTCGCCGGTGCAGACCTGCTTGTAGGTGGGGTGGGGCACATTACCGCCGATATAGCCGCTCTCCACGGCGTGCACCCCGTCCAGCTGGCGGAAGACCGCTTCGGTGCACCAGAAGCACCCGCCTGCCAGGATCGCCGTTGCCAGTTCCGTCATTGCCGCATACTCCTTCGCCGCCAAAGTAGGCACGCAAAAGCTGCTTGTCACCGATCCATCGCCCAGTGGGAGAACACCGATGCGCCGAACCCTGACCCTGTCGTTGCTATCTGCCGCCCTTGTGGTTCTGCCGATCGGCCTAACTGGTTCGTCCGCGCTGGCCAAGCCCCGCGCTGCGGCGGCCAAGGTCGATCCGGCGCTGAGCGCCGCCGTGGCCGACCCGCGCCGCGACAAGGACCGGGTCCGAGACCCGCACCGCCACCCGGCCGAGATGCTCAGCTTCTTCCAGGTCGAGCCGACCATGAAAGTCGGCGAATATGCGCCAGGCGGAGAGTGGTTTTCGCGTCTGCTCGGCCTCTACCTCGGCCCGCGCGGCAAGCTGGTCGGGCTCTATTTCGATCCGACCTCGGGCGCCTGGAGCGAAGCCTCGCAAAAGGGTATTCGCGACGGCGCGGCCAAGTATCCGGCAGATGTCGCGGCTTTTTCGGGGCTCCCCGCCGAACGCTTCGGAGCGATGACGCTTGAGGCGATTCCCGCGGCCGAAAAGGGCAGCTTCGACCGGATCCTGGTGCTGCGGATGGTGCACAACCTGATGCGCTGGAACATTGCCGATTCGGAAATCAAGGCGCTGCGCAGTCTGCTCAAGGACGGAGGCTTGCTGGGCATCGAACAGCACCGGGCCAAAGGCAACGCGCCCTATTCCTACACCGACGGCAGCATGGGCTATCTGCGCGAGGCCGACGTGATCGGCTTCATGAAGGCGCACGGCTTCGATCTGGTCGGCAAGAGCGAGATGAACCGTAACCCGCGCGACACCGCCGACTGGCCCGATGGCGTGTGGACCCTGCCGCCGACCCTGCGCCTCAAGGAGCAGGACCGCGCCAGGTACGAGGCGGTCGGCGAGAGTGACCGGATGACGCTTTTGTTCCGCAAGCGCCCCTGATAGGGGCGGGGACATGACCCGCACGCTGACCGTCGCTGCCCTCCAGCTGCCGCTGGGATCGTCCGATCCGGTGGAGAATATCGCCGCCGTTTCGGCGCTGATCGAACAGGCCGCCGGGCAGGGCGCGCAGCTGATCCTGCCGCCCGAGCTGTTTGCCGGACCTTATTTCTGCAAGACCGAGGACGAGGCGCTGTTCGCGCTGGCCTGGCCCACCGCCGACGATCCGTCGGTCCGGGCGATGCAGGCGCTGGCGGTCCGTCTCAAGGTAGCGATCCCGACCAGTTTTTTTGAGCGTGACGGCCAGCACTATTACAACACTCTCGCGATGATCGGCCCCGACGGGGCAATCCAGGGTACGTACCGCAAGAGCCACATCCCCGATGGACCCGGATATGAGGAAAAGTACTATTTCCGCCCCGGCAACGATGGCTTCAAGGTCTGGGACGTGATGGGGGCGCGGATCGGCGTCGGGATCTGCTGGGATCAGTGGTATCCCGAATGCGCGCGGGTGATGGCGCTGATGGGGGCCGAAGCACTCCTTTACCCCACTGCGATCGGCTCCGAACCGTATGATGCCGGGCTCGACACCAGCCGGATGTGGCGCCGGGCGATGCAGGGCCATGCGGTCTCGAACTGCATGCCGGTCGTTGCCGCCAACCGGATCGGCGATGAAGACGGCCAGCGCTTTTATGGTCACTCCTTCATTGCCGATGAATGGGGCGATCTGGTGAAGGAATTCGGGGCGAAGGAAATCGGCGTGCTGGTCAGCAGGCTCGATCTCACGCGCGCGGCAACCCACCGCGCCGGGATGGGCTTCTTCCGCGATCGCCGCCCTCAGCTCTACACCCGGATCGCCCAGGATATCTGACTTGGTCTGGCGCTATCTGATCGCGCTTGGCTCCAACGTCCGCCATGTCCGCCATGGCCGGCCTGAACAGGTGCTCGCCGCCGCGCTGACGGCGCTGGACGGCGCGGGGATCACGGTGCTGGACGTGGCCTCCACGATCCGCAGCGCCGCGCTGGGACCGGCGCACCGCCGCTATGCCAACACCGCAGCGGTTGTCGAATGTCCGCTGGAACCGGATGCGCTGCTGGCCCGGCTCAAGCAGATCGAACGTGCCTTTGGCCGCCGGGCGCGGGGGCAGCGCTGGGCTGCGCGGGTGCTCGATCTCGATCTGGTGCTGTGGCAGGGCGGGGCCTGGTCGTCGCCTGGCCTGACGGTGCCGCACGCCGCCTTTCGCGAACGCGCCTTCGTGCTCGGCCCGGCGCGGGCGCTCGCCGCCCAGTGGCGCGATCCACTGACCGGCCTGACCCTGCGCCAGCTCCACGCCCACCTCCGCCGACGCTTGACCCGGCCCGCCGCCGCCCCTAGGTGAGCGCCTCGTGGCACGGGCCCTTAGCTCAGTCGGTAGAGCAACTGACTTTTAATCAGTAGGTCGCTGGTTCGAACCCAGCAGGGCTCACCACTCAACCCCTGCACAGCCATCGGACACGCCGCAGGCGCACTGCGCGGCATTTGCGTTCAGCGACTGGAAAGGGCCGGGACGGCAGGGTGTCGGCGGCAAACGGAGAGGCGGGCCGCGGGCGATGAACAGATCGATTGTGGGTGCAGGGTTGGTGATCGGGGCGGTGCTTTTCGCCGTGCTGGCGGTCGGCGCTGCGCGGGCCGCTGCGGCGAAGCCGGCGATTGCCCTGGTCTGCACGGTCCAGCCGGGCATCGGCGCCAAGGGCGGCCTTGAAACCGCAGGGCTGTGCGAAATCTTCCGGCTCCGGATCGAAGCGA
>JABFRE010000272.1 GCA_013141325.1 Novosphingobium sp. | reverse complement strand
CCGCTGACCGAAGCCTTCGGCACCTGGAGCAACCTCAAGTACGTGCTGATCTGCCTGTTCGGCGCGGGCATGGGCCAGGCCGTGGTGTGGTACGGCGGGCAGTTCTACGCCCAGTTCTTCCTCGAAAAGACCATGAAGGTCGATGGCGCCACCACCAACATCCTGATCGCCACCGCGCTGCTGCTGGGCACTCCGTTCTTCGTCTTCTGGGGTTGGCTGTCGGACCGGATCGGGCGCAAGTTCATCATCCTGGGCGGCTGCGCCCTGGCGGCGCTGACCTACTTCCCGGCGTTCCACGCGCTGTCGGAGGCGACCAACCCGGCGCTCAACGCGGCGAGCCAGTCCAGCCCGGTCTCGGTGACGGCCAATGCCGGGGAATGCTCGTTCCAGTTCGATCCGATCGGCAAGAACAAGTTCGATACCTCCAGCTGCGACATCGCCAAGGCCTATTTCGCCAAGAACGGCCTCAACTACGTCAACGTCGAAGCTCCGGCCGGCACCGTTGCGACCGTCAAGGTGGGTGACAAGGCGATCGTCGTGCCCAACCCGGCCACCGTGACCGGCAAGGACCGCGATGCTGCGATCAAGAAGTTCGGCGGCGAACTGACCACCGCGCTGAAGGATGCCGGTTATCCGATCAAGGAAAACCCGGCGGCAGCCAAGGATCCCAAGGCCGCCAAGCTGGTGTTCTTCGCCGACAAGGCGCAGATCAACAAGCCCAAGGCCATCGGCATCCTGTTCTACCTGGTGCTGCTGGTGACCATGGTTTACGGCCCGATCGCGGCGATGCTGGTGGAACTGTTCCCCAGCCGGATCCGCTACACCTCGATGTCGCTGCCCTACCACATTGCCAACGGCTGGTTCGGGGGCTTCCTGCCGACCACCGCCTTTGCCATGGTCGCGGCGAAGGGCAATATCTACTATGGGTTGTGGTATCCGGTGACGATTGCCGCAGCCACAGTGGTAATCGGCCTGTTGTTCCTGCCTGAAACCTTCAAGCGGAACATCGACGACTGATCGGCCGTCCCCAGGCAAAGCGCCGCGCCTTGATTTCGATCACGGCGCGGCGCAGTCCTGTTACCGCACAATGCCTGTGCAACACCGGGTGACACCATGAGCGAAGCCTATCAGCGCGCCTGGCGCGACAGCATCGACAACCGCGAAAAGTTCTGGGCCAAAGCAGCCGAGGCGATTGACTGGATTCGCCAGCCGGACAGCGCCTGGGATGATACCAACGGTTGGTTCGCCGGCGGCACGCTCAACACCGCCTTCAACTGTGTGGACCGCCATGTCGCCGCCGGGCGCGGCGACACTCCCGCGCTGATCTATGACAGCCCGGTCACCGATACGGTGCGGCGCTACACTTACGCCGAATTGCAGCATGAGGTCGGCCGGGTCGCCGCGATGCTCGCCTCGCTGGGGGTGGGCACGGGCGACCGGGTGATCCTCTACATGCCGATGATCCCCGAAACGGTCTTTGCGATGCTGGCCTGTGCACGGCTGGGGGCGGTCCATTCGGTGGTGTTCGGCGGCTTCGCCCCGCTCGAACTGGCCAAGCGGATCGACGATGCCGCGCCCAGGGTCCTGCTGACCGCCAGCTGCGGGATCGAAGGCAGCCGCACGATTGCCTACAAGCCGATGGTCGATGAGGCGCAGAAGCTTGCCAGCCATGCCGTCGACCGGGTTGTGGTGCTCCAGCGCGAGCGGCTGGAGGCCGAACTGACCTCCGAGCGCGACCTGGACTGGGCGGCGCTGCGTGCCTCCACCGCAGAGCGGCCCGTGCCCGACGCGGCGGAGCTGGCCTCCGACGATCCGCTCTATATTCTCTACACTTCCGGCACCACCGGCACGCCCAAGGGCGTGGTGCGCGAAAACGGGGGCCACGCCGTGGCGCTCGCCTGGTCGATGGCCAACATCTATGGCATCGGCGCGGGCGATCCGTTCTGGGCGGCAAGCGACGTGGGCTGGGTCGTCGGCCACAGCTACATCGTCTATGCCCCGCTTCTGGTCGGGGCGACGACGGTGCTGTTCGAAGGCAAGCCGGTGGGCACGCCCGATCCAGGCACGTTCTGGCGGGTGATCGCCCGCCACGGCGTGAAGAGCTTTTTCACCGCCCCCACCGCGATCCGGGCGATCCGCAAGGAAGACCCCGATGCCGCGTTCCTGAAAGAGATCGGCACCGGGGATTGCCGGGTGATTTTCCTGGCGGGTGAACGCGCCGATCCCGACACGATCGCCTGGCTTGAGGAGAAGAGCGGCCTGCCGGTGATCGATCACTGGTGGCAGACCGAGCTGGGCTGGCCTGGCGTCGCCTCGTGTTTTGCGCTGGGCGATCTGCGGCGCAAGCGCGGCAGCGCGGGCTTTCCGGTGCCGGGCTATGAATTCACCATCCTGGGCGAGGACGGCAAGCCGGTGCCGCAAGGCGAAAGCGGGGCGGTGGCGATCAAGGCGCCGCTGGCGCCCGGCGCGTTCCGCACGCTGTGGAACAACCCGGCAGGCTATGAGAGGAACTTCGCCAGCTTCCCCGGCTATTACGAAACCGGCGATGCCGGGCATTTCGATGCCGATGGCTTCCTCAACATCATGGGCCGCACCGACGACATCATCAACGTCGCCGGCCACCGCCTGTCGACCGGGCAGATGGAACAGATCGTCGCCAGCCAGGACGGCGTGGCCGAATGCGCGGTGATCGGCGCCGACGATCCGATCAAGGCGATGGTGCCGATCGCGTTCGTGGTCGCGCGGGCGGGTGCGGAGAACGACGAGACGCTGCACGCCCGGGTGATCGCTGCGGTGCGGGCCGAGCTGGGCGCGGTCGCTGCGCTCAAGACCGCCTATCTGGTGCCGTCCTTGCCCAAAACCCGCTCGGGCAAGATCCTGCGCAACCTGCTGCGCAAGATCTGCAACGGCGAGGATTACACCACTCCGCCGACCATCGAGGATCCCAACGTGCCGGCCCTGATCGAAGCGGCGGTCAGGGGGTAGTGCGCTACACCGTGATGCAGAGGTATTTCAGCTCGACATATTCGTCGATGCCGTACTTCGAACCCTCGCGGCCCAGCCCCGATTGCTTGACCCCGCCGAAGGGGGCCACCTCGGTGCTGAGAATGCCCGAATTGACGCAGACCATGCCGCTTTCAATCGCTTCCGCCACCCGCCAGACGCGGCTGTTGTCGGTCGAATAGAAATAGCTGGCCAGGCCGAATTCGGTGTCGTTGGCCATCGCAACGGCTTCGTCTTCGGTCGCGAACTTCACCACCGGGGCGAGCGGGCCGAAGGTCTCCTCGCTCGCGACCAGCATGTCCTGGGTGACCCCGGCCAGCACGGTCGGTTCAAAGAAGGTGCCGCCCAGCGCATGGCGCTTGCCGCCGGTCAGCACGGTCGCACCCTTGGCCAGGGCATCGGCCACGTGTTCCTCCACCTTGGCGACAGCGCTGGCATCGATCAGCGGGCCCTGTTCGGTCCCGGTGTCGAGCCCGTTGCCGACCTTCAGGGCCTTTGCCGCCTTGGCCAGTTTGCCCACGAATGCGTCATAGACCCCGGCCTGCACGTAGAGCCGGTTGGTGCAAACGCAGGTCTGACCCGAATTGCGGTACTTGCTGGCCATTGCACCCGCCACCGCCGCATCGACATCGGCATCGTCGAACACGATGAAGGGTGCGTTGCCGCCCAGTTCGAGGCTGAGCTTCTTGATGGTATCCGCGCTCTGCCGCATCAGCAATTTGCCGATTTCGGTTGACCCGGTGAACGAGAGTTTGCGCACAGTGGGGTTCGCCGTCATCTCCCCGCCGATCGCGCTGGCGCTGCCGGTAACGACAGACAGCACGCCCTTGGGAATGCCCGCCTCTTCGGCCAGCGCGGCCAGTGCCAGTGCCGAATAAGGGGTCTGCGCGGCGGGTTTGATTACCATCGGGCAGCCCGCAGCCAGCGCCGGCCCGGCCTTGCGGGTGATCATCGCGTTGGGGAAGTTCCACGGGGTGATCGCCGCCGTCACCCCGATCGGCTGCTTGAGCACCACGATCCGCTTGTCGGCCATGTGGCCGGGGATCACATCGCCGTAGAGCCGCTTGCCCTCTTCGGCGAACCATTCGATGAAACTGGCGCCATAGGCGATCTCGCCGCGCGCTTCGGCCAGGCTTTTGCCCTGTTCCAGGGTCAGGATCCGGGCGAGCTCCTCCTGATTGGCCATCATCAGGTCAAACCAGCGGCGCAGGATCGTCGCCCGTTCCTTGGCGGTCCTGGCGCGCCAGGCGGGGAAGGCGGCCTGCGCGGCTTCGATCGCCCGGCGGGTTTCGGCCGCGCCGCATTTTGGCACGGTGCCCAGCTGTTCGCCGGTGGCCGGGTTGGTGACGGCAATCGTCTCGCCGCCATCGGCCGCTACCCATTCGCCGTCGATATAGCAGGCTTCGCGCAGCAGAGGTGAAATGGTCATGGGCTTGTCCTTCACAGCGCCTGGAGCAGAGGCAGCGCCTCATCCAGCGACTTGGCGATGATCCCCACCAGCGTGTCGATCTCGGCATGGGTGATGATCAGCGGCGGGCACATCACGATGGTGTCACGGATCCCGCGAACCATCAGACCGTTGGCGATACACAGGTCGCGGACGATCGGACCTGCGGTGCCCTCGGCCCCGCCCCAGCGCGTGTTGGTGCCAGGCTCGGCGACGATCTCGACCGCGCCGATCAGCCCGACCGAGCGGACTTCGCCGACCAGCGGATGGTCCTTCAGCGTCGCCAGTGCCTTGGCCAGGTATGGCCCGGTATCGTCGCGGGTGCGCGCGACCAGGCCTTCGCGCTCGATGATCTCGATATTGCGCAGCGCCACGGCGGCGGCAACCGGGTGGCCCGAATAGGTGAAGCCGTGAACGAAATCGCCGCCGGTCTTCAGCACATCGACGATCTCGCTCGACACCGCATTGGCGCTGATCGGCAGATAGCCCGAGGACAGCCCCTTGGCCATCGGCACGATGTCCGGGGTGAAGCCATAGGTCTGGTGGCCGAACCATTCGCCGGTGCGGCCAAACCCGCAGATCACCTCGTCCGCGACCAGCAGGATGCCGTACTTGCGGCAGATCGCCTCCACCTCTTGCCAATAGCCGGGCGGCGGCAGGATCACCCCGCCCGCCCCCTGGACGGGCTCGCCGATGAAGGCGGCGACATTTTCGGGGCCAACTTCAAGGATCCGCTTCTCGATGGCGGCGGCACAGTCCTTGCCGAACTGGACCGGATCTTCGCCGAAGCCTTCGCCGAACCAGTACGGTTGGCGGACGTGTTCGACCCCTGGGATCGGCAGGTTTCCCTGTTCGTGCATGAATTTCATGCCGCCCAGGCTGACCCCGGCCACAGTGCTGCCGTGGTAGGCGTTCCAGCGGCTGATGAAGACGGTGCGCTTGGGCTCGCCCTTCAGCTTCCAGTAGTGGCGGACCATCCGGAACACGGTGTCGTTCGCCTCACTGCCCGACGCGTTGAAGAACACGTGTTGCAATTTGCCGCCGGTCAGGCTGGCGATTTTCTGGGCCAGCAGCACGGTGGGCGGGGTCACCGTCTTGAAGAAGGTGTTGTAGAACGGCAGCTCGCGCATCTGCTCGGCCGCGACCTCGACCAGCTCCTCACGCCCATAGCCGACATTGACGCACCACAGCCCGGCCATGCCATCAAGGATGCGGTTGCCCTCGCCATCGGTGATATGGCAGCCTTCGGCGTGGGTGATGATGCGGCTGCCGCCCATATCCTCGATCAGCTTCCAGTCCTGCTGGGCGGGCAAGTGGTGCTTGACGTCGAGGCGCTTCAGTTCGGCAATGTCATAGTTCTTGGGCATGGGTCTTCTCCCCGGATCAAAACGGTCGGTCGGCACGGCGACCGGCGCTTAGGGAGAGAAGCCGATCCGGGCGAAGAAGCGGTTGGTGCGGGTGACGCGGGTGTTCATGCCTCGCCTCGCATAGCACGGCCCAGCAGGCGGAAGAAGGCCGCTGAATCCGCATTGTGATCGGCGTCCCATTCGGGGTGCCATTGCACCGCGACCACCGGGGCGCCATTGGGCCGTGCCGAATAGCCTTCGATCAAACCATCGGGAGCGGTGGCTTCGATCTTCAACCCGGCGGCCAGCGTGCCGATCCCTTGAAAGTGTACCGAATTGACGGTCAGATCGGCCTTGCCGAGGGCCTGCGCCAGCATTCCTCCATGGCTGAGGTGAACCGGATGCAGGTGATCGAACATCGCGTCGAACCCCGCGCCGTCGGGGGCGTGATGGGCCAGCAGATCGGGGTTTGCAGAGGTATCGCGCCGCAGCGTTCCGCCGAGCGCGACGTTGATTTCCTGAAAGCCGCGGCAGATCCCGAACACCGGGCGGCCCAGGTCGATCATCTGCCCGACCAGCCCCAGCGCCACCGCATCGCGGCCGGGATCGAACGGCCCTTCGCCTTCGTCGGCGCCGTAGCGGCCGGGTTCGAGGTTGCTGGGGCTGCCGGTCAGCAGGATCCCGTCGAGCCGCGAGGCCACTTCGGCAGTGCGCATCAGATCGGGCAGCGACGGCACGATCAGCGCAGCGACGTCGGCATGGACCATCGCCGCGCGGATATAGCGTTCCATCACCGCCTGGGCCGGCTCGGTGCCGACCTGCCGGTTGCAGGCGATTACGCCAAGGACGGGGCGAGGGGTGGTCATCGGATCAGTGCTTAATCATCACATGGCGGGTCGTCATGTAGTGCTCGAGCGAATAGACCGAAAGGTCCGATCCATAACCCGATGCCTTGACCCCACCATGCGGCATTTCGGTGACATTGGCCGAATGGGTGTTGATCCAGGTCACCCCGTATTCCAGCTGCGCGGCAAAGGCCGCCGCTTTGCCGACGTCGCGGGTCCAGACCGAGCTGGCCAGACCGTATTCGCAATCGTTGGCCCAGGCCAGCGCCTGCGCGTCCGCGTCGAAGCGGGTGACGGAGACCACCGGGCCGAACACTTCCTTCTGCACAATCTCGTCGCTGTGGCGGGCGCCGGCGATCAGGGTCGGGGCATAGAAGAACCCCGGTCCGTCGGGGGCGAAGCCGCCGCTGACCACTTCGGCCGGGGTATCGGCAGCGGCGCGGGCGACGAAGCCATCGACGCGGTCGCGCTGGCGGGCGGTGATCAGCGGGCCCAGCGTTGTACCGGCAGCCGCCGGATCGCCCATTGTGATCCCGGCGATCGCGGTCTGGAGGTCGGCCACCAGCCGGTCGTACAGCGAGGCATGGGCATAGACCCGGCAGGCGGCGGTGCAATCCTGCCCGGCGTTGTAGTACCCGCCCTCGGCGATCGCCTCGACGGCGGCGGCAATGTCGGCGTCTGCCAGCACGATCACCGGCGCCTTGCCGCCGAGTTCGAAATGGGTGCGTTTGATCGTCGGGGCCACCGCTTCCAGAATCTTGCGTCCGGTCGAAACATCGCCGGTCAGTGAGACCATCCGCACCCGGGGATGGGCCACCAGCCGCGCGCCGACGCTGGCGCCGCCGCCGGTGACCACATTGACCACCCCTTCGGGCAGGAATTCGGCGCAGACCTCAGCCAGCTTCAGCGCGGTCAGCGGGGTGTGCTCGCTGGGTTTGAGCACCACGGTGTTGCCGGCCGCGATAACCGGCGCGATCTTCCAGCTGGCCATCATCAGCGGGTAGTTCCATGGGGCGATGCCGACACAGACGCCCAGCGGATCGCGCCGCAGCATCGAGGTGTGGCCGGGGCGGTATTCGCCCGCCGGGATGCCCGGAATGGTTCGCGCGGCCCCGGCGTAAAAGCGGAACACATCGACGGTGTTGCCGACATCGACCGCCCTGGCGGTGCCCAGCGGCTTGCCGCAGTTGGCCATCTCCAGCAGGGCGAAATCGTCGGCCAGCGCCTCGATCCGATCGGCGATCAGCAGCATCCGCCGCGCGCGTTCCTTGGGCGGCATCCGCGACCATACCGGGAAAGCCCGCTCGGCTGCCGCCACGGCAGCATCGACCTGCACGCGGCTGGCGCTGGCGAGTTGGGCTATCTCCGCACCGCTCGCCGGGTTGAACACGGCTTCGGGCGCGTCATCTCCGTCCAGCGCCTGCCCCGCGATGAACTGGCCGCGGTTGTGGGTCATGGCATCGGTTCCTGTTTTGTGTTCTCGCCCATACCCTAGGCCGCACCCGTGCGGGGGTGAAATACGAAAAGGAAAGCGGCGATTATCGGATTAACCGATGGGCAGGCTGCTCAGCCCAGCAGAACCACCGGACTGTCGGCGCGCCAGTGCATCGAGACCTTGTCGTCCCAGGTGAAATCCTCCTGATCGCGGCGCGACAGGTTGGGGCGCGAGACGCGGATCATCGCGCCGCTCTCCAGCTTGATCTCATAGAGGGTGATGTCGCCCAGATAGCTCATCCCCTTGATCACCCCGCGCGCCAGGTTGTGATCTTCGGGCGCGTCCTGCGCGGCGGCACGGATCGCTTTCCCTTCGCCCGGCACGTGGAGGTAGATTTTCTCGGGCCGCAGCGCGACCCACACGTCGGCACCGTGCGGACCGGTCACCCCGTGGTTGAGATAGACCTTGCCCAGCCCCGGACAGTCGACCGCCGCCCGGTCGGCCTCGTCCAGCGTCAGCTTGCCTTCGAAGATGTTCACCGAACCGACGAAATCGGCGACGAACCGGTTGGCCGGAAATTCATAGAGATCCGAAGGAGTGGCCAGCTGCGCCACCTCGCCCTTGTTCATCACCGCGATCCGGCAGGCCATCGACAGTGCCTCGTCCTGATCGTGGGTGACGGTCACGAACGTGATCCCTACTTCGTCCTGCAGCTCTGCCAGTTCCAGCTGCATCTGCGAGCGCAGCTTGGCATCGAGCGCGGAGAGCGGCTCGTCGAGCAGCAGCACCTTGGGCCGCATCACCAGACTGCGGGCAAGGGCGACGCGCTGGCGCTGGCCGCCCGACATCTGATCGGGTTTGCGGTCCTCGAATCCGGCCAGACTGACCAGCTGCAACGCCTCGCGCACCCGTTCGTCGCGCTCGGCCCGGCCGACACCCGCGATCTTCAGGCCGTATCCGACGTTGTCCGCCACCGACATGTGCGGGAACACGGCATAGGACTGGAACACCATATTGACCGGGCGCCTGTTGGGCGGAATCCCGGCCATGTCCTGCCCGTCGATCAGGATCTGGCCGGTGGTGGGCAGTTCGAACCCGGCGATCATCCTGAGCAGCGTGGTCTTGCCGCAGCCCGACGGGCCCAGCAGCACGAAGAATTCGCCGGCCAGGATATCAAGGCTGACATCGTCCACCGCGGCAACCTTGCCAAAGCGCTTGGTGACGTTGCGGATCTGGATAATCGGTTCGGGCATCTATCACCTGGCCAGGAAATCGGTTTCGCCAAATTCGTCATGCTGAACGTGTTTCAGCATCCATTTGTTCGCCGGGAGCGGAGTGTGCGTGGCAGTGCGTGCGGAACCGTAAGCACTTCCGCTCCACCGCCGAGCGCGGGGCGGGATGGACCCTGAAACACGTTCAGGGTGACGAAAAACGGGGGCGTTGGCTACGGTTTCTGGCATCAGTGGGCTTCCGCGAAGGCCTTTACGCCCTGCAGCTTGAGCGCGACAGCGGTAAGGGCGACGGTCAGGATGATCAGGATGGTCGAGGCGGCGTTGACTTCAGGGGTCACCGAAAAGCGGACCATCGAATAGACCTTGATCGGGAAGGTCACCGTATCAGGCCCACTGGTGAAGAACGTGATCACGAAATCGTCAAGGCTGAGCGTGAAGGCCAGCAGCGCGCCGGCGACCAGGCTGGGGCGCATGTGCGGCAGCAGGATATCCCGGAAGGTCTGCCATTCGCTGGCGCCAAGGTCCTTGGCGGCTTCTTCCTGCTCGCGGTTGAAGCTGGCCATGCGGCTGCGCACCACCATCGCCACGAAGGGGAAGCAGAAGGTGATGTGGGCGATGGTGATCGCGGAGAGATTGAGCGGCCACGGCAGGCCGGTGGGCCACTGGACCTTGGCAAAGAAAATCAGCATCGCTACGCCCATGCAGATTTCCGGGACGATGATCGGTAGTGCCATCACCCCTTCAACCGTGCCCTTCAGCGGAAAGCGAAAGCGCCACAGCATCAGCCCGGCCAGCGCACCCAGTACCACGCTGATGACCGTAGCAAGCAGGGCAATGGTCAGCGAGTTGACCAAGGCTTCGACCAGCGAATCGTTGGCCAGTGCCTTGACGTAGTATTTGAGCGTGAAGCCCTTCCACACCACGTTGCGCTTGGAATCGTTGAAGCTGAAGGCCATCAGCACCAGCAGCGGGGCGTAAAGGAACGCCATCACCCCCAGCACCCACAGCCGCATCCAGGTCTTGCGGGTGTATTCCAGCGGGGCGACCGCTCGGCGCGCGAACAGGGCCATCAGCGCGCCTCCTTTGCGGTCCGGCCCGACCGCAGCGATTGCAACGCGACCAGGATGAACATCGCATAGATCAGCAGGAACGACAGCGCCGCACCGAACGGCCAGTCATTGGCGCGCTTGAACTGGCGCTCGATCACGTTGGCGATCATCTGGCTGTCGGTCCCGCCCATCAGGTCGGGGGTCAGGTAGGCCCCAAGCGCCGGGATCAGGGTGATCATCACCCCCGCAGCGATCCCCGGCGCGGCCAGTGGCATCACGATCCGGGTCAGCGTACGCAGATGTCCCGCGCCCAGGTCCAGGCTCGCCTCGATCAGCGAGCGGTCGAGCCGGTCCAGCGCGGAATAGAGCGGCAGGACCATGAAAGGCAGGTGGACGTAGACCAGCCCGACCACCACCGCGAAATTGTTGTAGAGCAGCTGCACCGGGGTCCAGGCCTCGAGCGGCTGGAGCCCGACCAGCGTTTTCAGCCAACTGGCCCCGTTCCACAAAGCGCCCAGCCCGCGGTTGGCATAGCCGTTGCCGCCCATCACGGTCATCAGCGCATAGGTGCGCACCAATAGGTTGGTCCAGAACGGCAGCATGATCCCCAGCAGCAGCCACGGGCGCCACTTTTCCGACGCGAAGGTGATCGCCATGGCCACCGGGAAACCGACCACCAGGCAGATCAGCGTGACCAGCGCGGCGACAGCAAGGCTCTTGAAGAAGATCGAGAGGTACAGCCACTCGGTCGCGCGCTTGTAGTTGTCGAGCGTGCCGGTGATGGCGATGTCGGCCGGGCCGACATTCTGGCCGAAGCTGTAGAGCCAGACGATCCCCATCGGCACCACGAAGAACAGCACCAGCCACAGGATCGGCGCCCCCGCAATCGCCGCGAAGGGCCGCTTGTGAAGCCGCCAGTCCTGCAGCGCCACGGCCGGTCAGCTCGCCCGGACGCGGGTGAAGGCTTCTTCGTAGAGCGGCTGGATATCCGGGCGGTACTTCGCATACTCGCACTTGGCGAGTTCTGCCGCGGGCGGGAAGATCACCGGGTTGTTCTTGTAGTCATCCGGCATCAGCGCCTTGGCCGCCGCGTTGGGGGTGGGGTAGAGGATCGTTTCGGTGATCTTCTTGTCCACTTCGCCGTCCAGCAGATAGTTGATGAAGGCGTGGGCGTTCTTGGGATGCGGTGCGCCGGTGGGGATGCACAGGGTGTCGGAATTGAACTGGCTGCCCTCCTTGGGCAGGACGAAATCGATATCGTCGTCCTCGGCCATGATCTGGGCAATATCGCCGTTGTATTCCATCACCAGATCGACCTCACCCTTAAGCAGCAGATCCTGGCCGTTGTCCTCATGGAAAGCCTTGATGTTGGGCTTCTGCTTGATCAGCAGGGCTTCGATCGTCTTGATATCGGCGGCGGTCAGGTCATTGACCGACTTGCCCAGATACTTGCCGTAAAGACGGAATACATCGCCAGCCTCGGACAGCAGTGCGATCCGGCCCTTGTACTCATCGGAATCGAACAGCACCTTCCAGCTGTCGGGTTTGGTCTTCACCTTGCTCTTGCGGTAGCCGATCCCCAGCGTCAGCCAGGTATAGGGCATCGAATACTTGCGGCCCGGATCATAGGGCACGTC
>JABFRE010000008.1 GCA_013141325.1 Novosphingobium sp. | reverse complement strand
GGGCGCCGGAATGACCTTCCCCGCCAGCCACTTCACGCCTTCGACGAAACCGGCGAAAAACAGACCCCCGCCGATCGTGGTGATGATCAGCTCGATCCAGTCGACCTTGAGCTGCACCAGCGGCGCGGCCGCCACGGTGATGTAGAGCATGGTCGAGGCGTTGATCGCCAACGGCACCGCCTTGACGATGTCGAGATAGATCGCCGCGACCAGCAGCACCAGCCCGACGGCCAGCCCGGCTGCGCCATAGGTGGTTGCGGCATAGAGGAGGAACCAGGCGAGCCCGATCCCCACCAGCGCTCCGATCAGCGCAGCCGGCAGGCGGTGGACCGACAGCTGTTCGACATTGGCCCAGTGCCACAGCATCAGATAGCCGCCGAACAGTGACAGCGGCGAGACGAACCGGTTGAAGATCACGGTCCAGATCACGAGGCCGATCAGGACCACCAGCAGGATTCCCAGTCCGATCAGTGGGCTCGGTGGCGGTGCGGCTTCGGTTGGTGCGGTCTGGATCTCGGCCATGTCAGTCCCCCTGCGTGCTGCGCATTTGTGCGGTGCCGGGGTTAGAACCGATCGCGGGTGATTAATCCAGTCCGATCAGCGGCGCAGCCCCAGGAAGCCGAGCGTATCGTTGTCGAGCTTCATCCGCAGCGTCGCGAACACACCTTCGTCGGTGCTGCGCGCGGCAGAGAAATCGCGGTCGCGGAAACCGATCACGTTGTAGCCCAGCGTCAGCAGCACGTTCTTGGTCGGAGTGACGCCGATCTGGGGGCCAAAGGCGAAGTTGGTGGTGTGGTCGGTCATGCTCCAGCGCACGGTGGCGACGCCGCCCACTTCCAGCCGGTCGCCCAGCCCGATCCGAGCATCGAGCCCGCCGAGCAGGGACGTGCCCTTGAGGTCGTAGCCTTCGAAAGCATCGAAGGTGTGGCGCACGGCGCCGAACAGCCCGATCTCGGTTCGCTGATAGAGCTGCCCGTCGGGATCGTGGCCCTGCGGCGACCAGTTGGTCGAAACACTGCCGATCAGGCGGCGCGCGGTGGCGTCGCCGGTCACCAGCATGGCCCCGCGTCCGGCCGCCCCGGCTTCGCCGGCCACGGCATTCCGCACGGCATCGGCGCGGTATTCCACCTTGGCGAGGAAGGCGAAAGGCGAAGTTGCCGGGCGGTGCGCGGCGGCCAGTGCGCCATCGAAGATCTCGCTCGAACCGCCGGTCGTGGCAGTGGCGCGGGTCCAGGTGAATCCCGAGCCGACCATCGAGCCCTCACCCAGCTGACGGATTGCGCCAAAGGTCACGCCCGTGCGGTCGGCGAGCTGCCCGTCACGCCATTCGCCGCGCAGCGTGCTGCTCCAGCGGTCGCGGCGGTAAGTCGCGCCCAGGGTCACCGCGGTGAAGTCTTCCGCGATCGAGCCGTTTTCGCCCAGATTTCCGCCGCTGGCAGCCGGGTGCTCCGGATTGACCAGCAGGCCTGCGTCAAAGCCCGAGAGCGTGCGGTTGCTGTCGAGCGTGGCGTCAAGCGTCAGGTGCTGGTTGACGTTGACGCTCTGGGCCAGACCGAAGGCGGCGAAGCTGCGTTTGCCCAGTTCGGAAATGTCCTGCTGGCCCAGCGTGCCGACCATCCGGCCACCGGCCCAGGGCTGGACCTCAACCCCGGCACGCGCGGTGCGGGCGCTGACGTTGGCGCCGTTGGCGATTTCGTAGCTGCCGACCAGCTTGACGTCCGGGCTGATCGCAAAGCGCGCGGTCAGGCGGTGGCGTTCGGGCAAGTCGATCGATTCGCCCTGGTCGAGTGCGATGCTGGTGGCCGCGCTGACTTCAAGACGGTTGTCGAGCAGATGCTGCGTGACAGCTGCTTCAAGCATGGTCGAATTGGTGGTGCGGCCGTCCGCCAGCCGGTCGTCGAAGTGGGCGACGCCGACCCGCACGTCGGTGTTCTTGGTGTGGTACAACGCCGAGGCCTGGATCGCGATCCGGCGCGAACCGTCGGTCAGGCTGTCGTCGATCCACGAGCTGGTCGCCACCGACAGATCGGGGTTGATCGCAACGCGGGCATCGACGCCCACCTTGCGGCGGCCCTGCTCGGCACCGTTGAGCTGCCCGACGCCGAAATGCTCATCGGCCGAGCGCGCATAGGCCAAAAGGTCCAGCGCTCCGGTGTGGTGCTCGGCTTCAACCAGCCAGGCCTTGGAATGCGCGCCTTCGTTTTCGCTGACGGCGGCCTCGGCACGGATCTCGGTCGACTGGCCAAGCCGCGCCCGCAGATCGACCGCGCCCAGGTTGGACCGCTTGCCGTCCCCCGCACCGGTATCGGTCACCGCGCTGGCACCGATCCGCAGGCGGCCATCCCCGGTGGTATAGCTGGCGCGCAGCCCGGCGTTGATCTCTCCGCCGCGGGCGTCCTCGCCCACTTCGTAGTCGATGACGATGAACTGCGGGTTGAGGTCCGCATCGCGGCTGAGCACCGGTTCCTTGAAAGTGATCGTCCCGGCCAGCATGTCGATATCGTAGTCGATGAACCGGGTCAGGCTGCGGCGCGCGACGATCACTTCCGAGCGGAACCGGTCGCGCACTTCGATACTGACCTGTTCGCTGTTCGCAACGATTGCACGGCTCGACAGGCGGTAAGGCCCGGTCAGACCGCCGCCCTGAATCTCGTCGCGGCGGTGGCTCGATGCGATTCGCGCGGCGAAGGCCTGGGCGTGCAGTCCACCGGAATTCACTTCTGCCTTCAGCCCGGTGGCGCTGCGCTGATAGCGGGCCAGCTGAGTCTGATCGAAGCCGGTTTCGAAATCGCCGAACAGCGCATAGAAGCTGCGGCCTTCGATCCGCACGTAGAGCTTTTCGCGGCTGGCGGCGTCTTGGCGGCGGTCGGATCCATCGGCAAAGATGGTGTAGTAGGCGCGCGGATCGATTGCTCCGGCCAGCCGCTGGTCGTCGCGCTGCTTGGCGCTGTCGTAAGCCGCGGTCAGCAGGAATTTGCCCAGGATTCGGCCCTTGGCATAGAAGGCAACGCGGGCATGGTTGCCCAGATCGCTGTCAAACCGGCCGCTGCGCTCCATGTTGTCGGCCACGCTTTTCGAACCGATTGAGCCTTCGGCCAACCCGACCAGTGTCCAGGGCTGGTCGCCCGGCACGATCCAGGCTTCCAATTCCTGATGGCGGCGCTGCTGACGGTCGGCAAAGGCGAATTCCATGCGGACCTTGCCGCTGACCATGGTCGGCGCCAGTTCCACCAGCGCCACGCCGTCATCGCCTTTGACGATCCAGCGCGGGGCATCCCGTCCCAGCCCGGCGAGCGCGCGGCTCTGCATCGCATCGAGCGCGGCGGCGCTTTCATAGGGTGCGTTGATCGACACGCTGCCAGTGACGCCGGCATGGACCGGGTGGCCGTTCCGGTCGAGCAACCGCAGCGCCAGGACCGGGCGGCTAACCCCGTCGGCCACCAGCTTGCTGCGATCGAGCAGCAGTTCGACCTTGGCTGGAGCCGCCGCAAAGTGGACGGTGCGGGCCAGTTCGGTGTCAATCGCGCCATTGTCCTTGCGAACCACGGCGGTCAGGCGCGTATCCTCTCCGTCAAGCGGAATGCCGCGCCAGATGCTGACCGCATAGGTTCCCCCGGGCGCCGTCCGTTGACCATCATAAGACAGCGGATCGACCGGCTTGCCGTCGATCTTGAGTTCAACCTTCTGCCCGGCGCGGTGGCGGATCACGACGCGCACGGCGGGCGCGCGCGGATTGTGATCCACAGACGGGAACAGGAAGTCGGTCGGCCCGTCGCCGCGGGCCAGCCAGTCAACCTCGGCGCCCGCAGCCGCGCGGTCCGAAGCGCTATCGGCGTCCTCCGCCGCTGCCGCACGCCCGCGCGGTGCTGACGCCTGGTTAGCAGGAAAGTTGTCGTTATTTTCGTATTTTACCAGCGAACCTTCAGGCAGTATGGCAGAAAAGTCGGCAACCACCAGGCTGCCCCCCTGCCCCATGATGAAGCGCGAGCTGGCCGAACCGGCACTACGGGTGGAGCGTGCACAATCGCTGAACTGCCCGCCCTGTGGCAGGGTATTGCTCAGCGCTTGCACTACATGCGAACCCGGCACCAGACCTTCGAAGTGATAGCGCCCTTCGGCATCGGTAATGGCAAAGCTGCCGTCTTCCAGAATCAGCCGAACCCCGGGAATTCCGCGGTGCTCAGCCCCAACTGTGCAGCCGCCGTCGGTTATCCGCCCGATCAGCGTCATCCGAGCGGCGATATCGTTGCGCTCGATTCGCACTGCGGCGCTGGCGGTGCTGGAAAGGCCGCGCGAATCGGTCGCCACGGCGCGATTGAGCGCCTGGCCGGCCGGTGCGTCGGGCCTCACCGTCATGGCATAGGTCACGGTCCGGGTGGCGCCCGGGGCGACATCGCCGAGCAACACCGTCAGGATCCGCCCGTCGGGCGCAATCTGGACCGCAGCCGGGTTTGCTGCGCCATCGACCCGTACACTGTCGGCGCGGAGCCGCAGCTGGGACGACGGGGTATCGACCAGCCGGACGCCGGTCTTGGCGCGAAACGGATCGGCATTGCGCAGCGTGACGGTGTAGAACACCACATCACCGGGCAGTGCATTGAAGCGCGACGCGGTTTTGGTCAGGCTGACCGTGCTGGCTGGGCGATCAAGCGGGATGTCGACCCGCACCGGCGAAGGGCTGGTCAGCGCGAGCGCGCCGCCGAACGAGGCCGGGACAATCTGCAAAGGACCGCCATCGGGGCGGGTCAGTGCCGCCAACTGGGCAGAAGTTGCAGCCGAAGGGGCGCTGTAGGGCGTTGGCGGAGACACCACCAGCCGGTAGCTGCCTAGCGGCGCCAGCGGGAAGCGATACTCGCCTGGCTGCATCGGATAGCTGGTGCCAGCGCCGTCGGTAACAGGTTGTCCTGAAATAAGTGTTGAAGGCCAGCGTGTTATGCCATCATCTGCATAAACTGTGGCAGGTGCTCCGGTCGCTGCGTCCACCAGTGAAACCTGCACGCCGCTGACCGGTGAGCCGTCTTCACTGTCGAACGTCAGGCCGAAAGGATCGGCCAGAACGGTAACCTGGGTCGTGGCAAGCGCGGTAACGTTGCCGCCCTGGGTAACCCGAACCGATATCTGACCGCCCGAAGCAACGCCAAGACGGCAGTCGCCCTGGCCCGGCTGCGGCGGGGCGCCCACTGTAGCGATAGCACCGACGAAGATGCCACTGTTGGCGCTGGTTTCGAAGGCCTCGATCTGTTCGCTGTCCCCTGCGTTGCTGGTCAGTGTCATCGTGACGCTGTCGACAGCTGCGGGGTTCAGGTTGGCCTGCGGGGCGGAAAGCCGGACGAACAGCACGTCGCCGATCCGCAGGGTGGAAGTTTGTTCAAGCGGTGCCGCGGTGCCCGACCCACCAAGTCCGCCGGGGAGCACCACCGGCTGTCCGCCGCACAGCGCCGGGGTGTATGGCAGCGACGCCGGGCCGCTGCTGCTGGGCGTGTAGGTCAGGATGGTCGCCGGAATCTGCGTCACATTGAGGGTGACAGTGTTCGACTGTGTCGTGAACGGCGTGCCCTCGACGGTCCACTGCGCGTTGGCGGTATTGGAAATGGTCTGCGCATCCGCGCCGCCCACACCAAGCAACAGCGCTGCAAGCAGCGCTGTCACCATGATGCAGACGTGGCGGAATGTGTTCATCGATCTGAAAACACTTGGGTGGGCGGCAAGCCGTTCAGCCTGCCGCCTCGCCCGTCATCAATTGATCGTTGCGCGGAAGCGCAGCGTCTTGGTTTCGCTCGCCGCAACGCTGCTCAGCGTGCCGCTGACCGTACCGGCGGCAAAGCTGCCCCCGGCCGTGCCATCGGCCACGCAGGCGCCAGAAGCGAACGAACCGTTGAGGAAGATCCCGTAACCGGAATCGTAGGTCACCGTAGCCGGCAGCGGATCCGAAATGGCAACACTGCTGGCAGTCGCGCTGCCGGCGGCGTTGGCGACGACGATGCAGTACTCGATCGTCGCACCTGGAATCGCCTTCGGGTTGGTGGTCCCGTTAAGCGGATCGCTGATCACCGTGCTCAGCTTGGACACCGTCAGGGCCGCAGCCAGGACGGTATAGTCGTCCTTGGCCGAGAACGCCGCATCGCGGGCAGCGTCGGTAGCCCCGGCGCCGTCGGCGAAGACCGTATCCATGCCGCTGGTGTTGGCACCGCTAGTCTGGACCAGCGCCGCGCCCTGGGCCGCTGCCCCGCCGCCTTCGCGGCCGGTTGCGGTCAAGGTAACCGCCGCAACCGAGCCGGAGGCGAGGCTGAGCGGAATGTCAGCCACCACGAACACGGTCTTGCTGGCGTCAGCGGCCAGTTCATCGAGATAGGCCACTTCCAGATCGGTGCCGGCGTCATAGCCGCCGTTGCCGTTGGTATCGACATAGACCTTGGCGTTGGTTGCATCGAACGTGTCGGTGTTGGAGTGTGCCCCCGCACCCCCCGCCTGCTGCGCTACGGCGACCGCGAAGTCGAGCGTGGCGTTGGACAGGTTGGTTACCTGAAAGGCGGTCACCTGGGCCGCAGCGCCGGGTGATACTTGAGTGGTGGTCGAACCCACTTCGGCAACGGTCACATTGACCTTGCGGTCAACCGTAAACATATCCGAAGCGGCCGTGGCTGTTTGCGAAACACCGCCAACCTGGAAGCTGACGGATACCGAGTTGGTGATCGTTGATCCCGCTTGGGTACCCGCCGCCAGTGCGGGACTCGCGCCAAGGACGGTGAGCGCCGCAGCGCCGACCGTCCCAAGCAGTCTGCCTGACTTTTTCATTGTTTAGTCCCCATTTCTAAGCTTGATCCGCAAAAGTTTCCGCCCGCGGATCGCGGCGGTTCAGCCGCTCTTCAGCGGACGATGGCGTTGTAGGTGAGCGTACCCGAGGCACCCGGCGCGATCAGCGGCAAGGTCCAGCGCACGTGGGTCACGTCGCCGGGCTGGGCCGGCCGCTTGGCACCCTGGGAGTCAGCGACAGTCAGCGTGGGCAATTTGCCCCAGCTCTTGCCACCGTCGACCGAAACGGTCTGCACGGCCGCACCGCTGTCCGCCAGCATTACGCCAGCAGGCAGCGGGTTGGTCACCACGAAATCCTTGACCGGCTCGGCGCCGGTGTTGCGGTAGCGCGTCGAGAAGATCAGTCTGTCGCCTGGAACCACCACATCGGGTGCGACCAGAACGTGCTTGGTCTGTCCATTTTCAATAACTTGCTTATCGACTTTGACATCTCCGACAAGCTGCATCGGCGAGGCGGCCTGCTCGGCCAACGCCGCGCTGCCACTACCGGCAAATGCCAGGGTTGCGGCCAGAGCTGTGATCCAATGTGCCTTCATGGCTATGCTCCTCAGTTGATCTTCACGCCGAAGGTGACGGTCTTGGTCGACCCACCCGCGACAGTGCCAAGATTGACGTCCACACCGCTCGCCGACGCCGTACCGGCGTCCGCATCGATGACGTCCGTGAGCGCTGCGGCATCGAGCGTCAGCGTGCCGGCCTGGTAGGTCGTGCCCACCGGGATGATGTCGGTGACGTGGACATTGGTGGCCTGACCGGTGCCGTTGACCGTTGCGGTCAGCGTGTAGGTCACCACCGCACCGGGGACCGGTTGGCTGCCTCCGAACGGATCGAGCACCGTTGCCGATTTGACCAGAGATACGGTTGCCAGCGTGGCAATCAGCGAATCCAGCGCATTGCCGGTTCCGCCCGAGCTGCCGACGACGGCATCGCCTCCGCCCTGACCTTGGCCCGCGACCACCGTGCCCGGGGTTCCGGTGCCGGTCACCGCGTCGGCGGTCAGGCGGACCTGGCTGGTCTGGCCGTCGGTTGCCCCGGCGGGCAGTGCGACAATGACGAACACTGCCAGTGAACCGTCGGGAGCGATCGCCGGGGTGGGCGATCCGCTGGCCAGAACCTGGTCGGTGCCGGGATCGTAGGTGCCGTTGCCGTTGGTATCGATCACCACCTGCTGGACTGTGGCGTCAAACCCGTTGCCAGCCACCGTCGGGTTGACCGTGAGGGTGAAGGCTTCTGCACCATTGCCGGTGTTGGTCACCGAATAGGCCAGGACCGCGCTGGTCGATCCGGTCGCGACAGGGGTGGTCGTGAGCCCCGCAACCGCGACGTCGAGCAGTTCGTCGACCCGCACCGTGACGGTGTTCGACTGAACCGAGCCGGTTGCCGTTCCCGAGGTGTAGGTTGCCGATGCCGTATTCTGGATCAGCGTCCCGGCGGTCACGCCAGACGCGTTGGCCGCAGCGGGCAGGACGAGGACAGTGAACGCGGCGGCGAAGGCCGCGCCGGTTCCGAGCGAGCGGGTGAGACGGTTTTCCATCCCTTCGCAGTAACTTGATTTGGTTAATGAACCGCCAATCCGGAAGATGGAGACTTCTGCGGGTACGGGTGCGGGTTACCGCGCGCCTGCGCGAGAGCGTGATTCCGCGCGCATGAGAAGCCAGGTTCGAAGCGGTATGTTCCAATCTAGACTATGTATTAGACATATTGAACTGATAAATATATGAAATAATGTTGAGCGCCATACAGAATACCGAACCCATTGTCTCGCCAGGGCTAGTTAACCGTCCCGCGGAATGTCAGTGCGAAAACACCCGATACACCCAGTGAAGCCGCGTTGCCGGTAAGCGTGCTGCCGGCGACCGAGGCGCCGTAGGGATCGGTTTCATCGGCACCAGCGCTGTTGTCATCCTCCACCGTGGCCGCTGTCGCGCAGCCGGTTCCCGAGCGTATGGTCGCAGCGCCATAAGTGAAGTTTGCCGGCAAATTGTCGGTGGCGACCACGTTGCTCAACGCGGTCGCGCCGGTGTTGGTAATCAGGATGCAGTACTCCATTACTGCCCCCGGAATCGCCTTGGGGTTGGCGGTACCGTTGACCGGATCGCTGATCACCGAGCTGATCTTGGTCACCGAAACGCTGCCGGACACCACGTTGAAGGTGGTCTCGTCGATGTTCCAATAGTTGGCCATGACCAGCGGTGTTGGCAGGGCGTTGCGATGCGCAAGGCCGTTGGCGCTGGCGAGTATCGTGCTGGTGGTGGCGTCACGGGCAAAACCCCGCACCGTCCAGCCAGTGCTCGATGGCGTCCCCAGCGGCACGGCATAGGTCGGGTTGGCACTGTCGGAGCCGTCGTTGCTCCAGATCGCATCGCCCGCGACCGCGTCGCCGTGGGTACCGTCGTTGTAGAGCTTGATGGCGCTGGCGACCAGAGTGCCCGTGGCGTTGTAGATGTCAGCCGTCACCGGATTGGTGGCGGCGGTCGGCCGGGCATCGACCCGCAACGAAACAGGCAGCGGAGTGCCGGGGCCAAAGCTGCCTACCGGATTGGTGACCACCGCGCCGAAGGCCTGGGCAGCGCCAAGCGTGCCGGTCACCACCGACCATTCAACGTCGTCAATGTGGAACCAGCTCTTGAACTCTTCCATGTGGGTGGTGGAGAAGCGCAGGGTAATGGTCTGACCGGCGTAGGGCGCTAGCGAGAAGGTGCGGGTCCACCAGGGCTGTGAATGGTTCGCCACAGTCATGCCATTGCGGTGCGTGCCGCCGGTCGTCATGTCGAATGTGTTGTATGAGCCATAGCCCGCACGCGTGTTCGTGATGTCGTTCGCTCCGAATGCAGGGGCAAACGGATAGGTGGTGTAGGCGTTGGTCAGCGGCCCAACGATATCAGTTGTCGTCGATCCGACCACTTCGACCTGCAAGTGATCGAAGGTCGTGACGTTGTTGGTATCGCTGTCCCAGCCTTCCACGCGCCAGCGGAGCGTCAGGTTCCCGGGATTGCTCGCCGGCACGGTGATGGTCCGGGTCAGAATGGTGGCATCGGCTTGCGAAACGCCGCCGTTGGTTGGCTCGTTGTTCGTGCGCGCGCCAAGGATATAGGCCTGTGCCCCGGTCAGCGGACTGCCGTCAGTCACTGTGGGGCTGAACAGCGGACCGGAGTTGGTCGAAGGGCGGATACCATCGGACGTGATGGTCGGGGATTCGTTGCCGGTGATCTGCAGATCGTAGGCGGCATTGGTCTTTGCGGCCGTGGCCCATCCGGCGGGAAGCTGAGTGCCTACCGCGCCCTTTTCGAAATTGCCGTTGATCGGCACCTGCGGGTTGGCCGGCTTCGTCCCGTTCTGGGTGACATCGAAATAGACCTGATAGGTTGCCGCCCCGGCATCCTGGACGATCCAGCGCACCTCGCCTCGGTTGTTGCCAGCGGTATCGGTGGCCCCGGCATAGACCCTGTCGGTGTATTCCTGGACGGTCGCGAGCGTTCCGCCCGGGCGGACCACGCGTACCGAATTGACGTCGAACGTGCCGGAAATGCCTAGCTGGGTCATCAGCGCCGCGAAGTCGATATCGACCTTACCGGTGCTGTTGACGGTCGATGTGGCCGGCAGGGTCACAGGGACCCGGTAGTGCCAATCGGTTCCCGCACCGACGCCGTCGGGATCCCACCAAATCGGTGCCGTGCGCAGTGCGGCGCCTGACCACGAGGCGCAAATCAGTCCGGCGAGTACCAGCAGTGCCGCCAGCCCGCGCGCAACAGCGCGGCGCGGCAACGCGCGCGCCGAAACCGGCGCAAGCAAGTGTGGACGGGCAGGTGCTGACCCCATAGGTGGTTCTACTAGCGCCCTATGGTAAACTCGTCGTTAAACCTGTGGCCTGTCTGGAAATGTGGCCTGTCTGGAAATGTGGCCTGTCTGGAAAATTGCCGAGTGACCTATCTTGGTCCGGCTGCACTTCAGATGTGAAGCGCCCGGCCGTAGGCGGCCAGCACGCTTTCGTGCATCATTTCCGAAAGCGTCGGATGCGGGAAGACCGTAGCCATCAGTTCGGCTTCGGTGGTTTCCAGGGTCTTGCCAACGACGTAGCCCTGGATCAGCTCCGTCACTTCCGCACCGATCATGTGTGCGCCCAGCAGTTCGCCGGTCTTGGCATCGAACACCGTCTTGATGAAGCCTTCGGCCTCGCCCAGCGCGATCGCCTTGCCGTTGCCGATGAACGGGAACGTACCGGCTTTGACCGTGTAGCCGGCCTCCTTTGCCTTGGCTTCGGTCAGGCCGACGCTGGCGATCTGCGGGTGGCAATAGGTGCAGCCGGGGATGTTAGCCTTGTCCATGGCATGAGGGTGAACGTCCTTGTTGCCCAGTTCCTTGGCGATGCTTTCCGCCGCGGTTACGCCTTCGTGGCTGGCCTTGTGCGCCAGCCAGGGCCCCGGCGTGACATCGCCGATCGCCCACACGCCCGGCACATTGGTGCGGCCCATACCATCGATGGCGATGATTCCACGTTCCGCTTTGATACCAAGGGTTTCAAGCCCAATATTCTCAGTGTTTGGAACGATCCCCACTGCCACGATCACATGGCTGAAATCGGATGTAACGACCTTCCCATCCTTGCCCTTGATCGCCGCCTTGATACCCGAAGCGGACACCTCGATCTTCTCAACCCCCGCCCCGGTCAGGATTGTCATGCCCTGCTTGACCAGTGCCTTTTCGAGGAACGCGGAGACATCGGCGTCCTCCACCGGAACGATCCGATCCATCATCTCAACAACTGTAACTTCCGATCCCATATCGTTGTAGAAGCTAGCGAATTCAATCCCGATCGCGCCCGATCCGATCACCAGCAGCTTGCTCGGCAGTTCGGTGGGCGTCATCGCATGGCGATAGGTCCACACGCGCTTGCCGTCGGCCGGGGCGAACGGCAGATCGCGGGCCCGCGCGCCGGTGGCGACGATGATATGTTTGGCGGACAGCGTTTCACTGCCCTTCTCACCGGTCACCTCCAGCGTCCCCGCGCTTTTCAGCACGCCGGTGCCCATATGCACCGCGATCTTGTTCTTCTTCATCAGGTGCGTGACGCCCTGGTTGAGCTGCTTGGCCACGCCGCGGCTCCGCTTCACCACCGCCGCGATATCGGCGCTGATCTTTTCCGCCGTCAACCCATAGGCGCTGGCGTGCTTCATCTGGTGGAACACCTCGGCCGAGCGGAGCAGCGCCTTGGTCGGGATGCAGCCCCAGTTGAGGCAGAT
>JABFRE010000055.1 GCA_013141325.1 Novosphingobium sp. | reverse complement strand
GGGTGCACGCAGTCCGGCCAGCAGCACCAGGCCCACCGCCGCCGGGGCGAGCCCCCAGCTTCGCGCCCGCCCGCGCCACAGCGCCAGCCACAACCCGCCCAGCACGAACAGGACCAAGGCCCCGCGCCCCATCGAGGGCAGCAGCGTTACCGCTCCCGGCCACGACGCCGTCCAGTGCGCCAGACCCAGCAACAGCTCGAGCGACTTGCCTGCCAGCCACCAGAACGGCTGGCCCAGACCGGCGGCATCGAACAGCAGCGCCAGTGCGATCAGCGGCATCGACACGAAGGTCGTCAGCGGGATCGCGATCACGTTGGCCAGCGCACCGTAGACCCCCGCCCGGTGAAAGTGGAACAGGCCGATCGGCAGCAGGGCCAGTTCGATCACCACCCCTGTCAGCAGCAGTGAGCCAAGCTGGCGCAGACCCTTGGCCCACCACGGCTCCTCACGGGGTCCAAACAGTGTCCGGATCGGCGCCGCGCCGTGCAGGGCAACGATCGCGATCACCGCGGCAAAGCTCATCTGGAAGCTGGGACCGACCAGCGCCTCGGGCCACAGCAGCAGTATCGCGAAGGCGCCCACCGCCACCATCCGCATGCTGAGAGGCTCGCGCCCCAGTGCCAGCGCCGCCAGCACCAGCACCGCGCCGACGCACGAACGGATCGTCGGCACTTCCGATCCGGTCAGCAGGGTATAGCCGATCCCGGCCAGAGCCCCCGCCCCCGCCGCCGCCAGCGGCAGGCGCACCCGCAAGGCCAGCCAGGGGATGAGACCAAGCAGCCGGAGCGCCAGGACATAGGCCGCCGCGATCACCGCGCTGACGTGCAACCCGCTGATCGACAGCAGGTGCGTCAATCCGGCATCGCGCATCGCCTCTTCGTCGGCTTCGGCGATGGCCCCGCGGTCCCCGCTGGCAAAGGCTGCGGCGATAGCGCCGGGCGATCCGTCCAGATTGGCCCGGACATGCCGCGACAGCGACCGTTGCAGCCGCGCGAGCTGCCCGCCGGAATCGCCCGGCGTGGTGATTTCGACGGTATCCAGCACACTACCCGTGGCGGCAAGCCCCGAAAACCATGCCGTCCGGGCAAAGTCATAGCCGCCGGGCAGCATCGGCGCTGCAGGCGGCACCAGCCGAGCGCGCAGCCGCACGGCTGCTCCTTCAACCAGATCCTGCCGATCGGAATCGCTGTCGAGGTTGAGCCGGACCTTGATCGCTCGCCCGGTTTGCGGCTCGCGGGTGGCCAGAGTCAGCCGCACGCGGTGTTCGGCGGGCTGCTCTTCGCGGTCCAGCACAGTCCCGTTGATGACCGCAACGGTCGGCCGGTCGATCCCCGGAGTTCCTACCCATGCCGACTTGGCCCAGACCAGCCCGCACCCCGCAGCGACGGCCAGGGCAACCGTGGCAAGCGATTGACGCAAATAGGGAAACCGCCCGTGTGCAGCAAAGCAGGCCAAGCTTCCCAGCGATGCGGCCAGACAGGCGGCGATCACGGCCAGCCACTGCCAGCGCGATGGCAGCACAAACCAGCCGGCAATTCCTGCCGCGAACGCCACCACCAGCCACGGCGCCCGGTCAAATCCGGCGCTTTCAAGGAACTGTTCGACCTTCGTCAGGCCGCTGGACAAGTTCGCACGGTTGCGCCAAGGGCGATGTTGCAGTGCAGCGCCGCCCGGCGCTTCATCGCCCATCGGCACAGTCGGCGGTACAAGGCTGGCCATGGCGGACAAGTGACAGGAAGGGACGGTCGATGGCAAGCGGAAGCGGCACGAAAGGCGGACAGACGGCCGGCGCCGTCGTCACGCGCTTTGCCCCTTCGCCCACCGGCTTCCTGCACATCGGCGGCGCCCGCACCGCGCTGTTCAACTGGCTTTATGCCCGGCACACCGGCGGCACCTATTTGCTGCGGATCGAGGATACCGACCGCGCCCGCTCGACCGATGCCGCGATCGAGGCAATTTTCGACGGGCTCGGGTGGCTGGATCTGATGGGAGATGAACCGCCGACGTTTCAGTTCGCGCGCTCGGATCGCCACGCCGAAGTGGCGCATCGCCTGCTTGAAGCCGGCTGCGCGTACCGCTGCTACCTTTCCAGCGAAGAATTGGCCGCGCGGCGCGAAAGGGCCCAGGCCGAGCGCCGTCCGTTCCGGATCGACAGCGAGTGGCGCGATGCCGATCCAGCCACCTGGCCGGCCGATCTGCCCCATGTCGTGCGGATCAAGGCCCCGCGCGAAGGCGAGACGACCATAGACGACCTTGTCCAGGGCTCGATCACTGTCGCCAATGCCGAACTTGACGATTTCATCCTGCTGCGTTCGGACGGTACCCCGACCTATATGCTGGCAGTCGTCGTCGACGATCACGACATGGGCGTAACCCACGTGATCCGCGGCGACGATCACATCAACAATGCGTTCCGCCAGCTGCTGATCATCCGCGGCATGCACGCGGCTGAAGGCGGCTGGCCCGATCCGGTCTATGGCCATGTGCCGCTGATCCACGGAGCGGACGGGGCAAAGCTCTCCAAGCGCCACGGCGCGCTGGGCGTCGACGCCTATCGCGACGAGATGGGGATTCTGCCCGAGGCGCTGTTCAACTACCTGCTGCGGCTGGGCTGGGGTCACGGCGATGACGAGATCATCAGCCGCCAGCAGGCCGTGGAATGGTTTGACATCGCCCATGTCGGCAAGGGCGCCGCGCGGTTCGACCTGGCCAAGTTGCAAAGCCTCAACGGACACTACCTGCGCGAAGCCGACGATGCCCGGCTGGCCGGTCTGGTTGCCCCGCGGATGGCCGTCTGCGACGATCCGGCCCTGCTGACCCGGGCAATGCCGGTACTGAAAGTACGTGCCAGGGACCTGAACGAACTGGCTGACGGCGCCGCGTTCCTGTTCGCCCAGCGCCCGCTGACGATCGAACCCAAAGCTGACGCGCTGCTGACAGACGAATCGCGCGCGCTGCTCGGCCAGATCGCCACGCGCATCGCCGTGCAAGATGACTGGACAATCGAGGGGCTTGAAGCCACTCTGAAAGCGATGGCGGAGGCGCTCGGCCTGGGACTCGGCAAGCTTGCACAACCCCTTAGGGCTGCGCTAACCGGGCAGACGACTTCCCCGGGTATATTCGACGTGTTGGTTCTGCTTGGGCGGGACGAAAGCCTGGCACGCATTGCCGCGCAGGCCGTCCCCGCTGCCACGCAGCAAGTTTGAGGAGCAAGTCAGGTGGGCAATCAGGCGAAGTTTTCGGCCGGTGGGAATGACCATGAATTCCCGATCTTGTCGGGCAGCGTGGGTCCGGATGTCGTCGACATCCGCAAGCTCTATGCCCAGACTGGCATGTTCACCTACGACCCCGGCTTCACGAGCACGGCCAGCTGCGAATCTGCGCTGACCTATATCGATGGCGATGAAGGGGTGCTGCTGCACCGGGGCTATTCGATCGAACAGCTGTCCGAAGAATCGAGCTTCATGGAAGTCAGCTACCTGCTGCTCAATGGCGAGTTGCCCGGCAAGGCTGAACTCGAGGACTTTTCGCGCACCATTACCCGCCACACGATGCTGCACGAGCAGCTGGCGACCTTTTACCGGGGCTTTCGCCGCGATGCCCACCCGATGGCTATCATGTGCGGCGTGGTTGGGGCGCTGTCGGCCTTCTATCACGACAGCACCGACATCTCAGATCCGGTCCACCGCAAGATCAGCTCGCACCGGCTGATCGCCAAGATGCCGACGATCGCGGCCATGGCCTACAAATATTCGGTGGGTCAGCCCTTCGTCTATCCGGACAACTCGCTCAGCTACACCGGCAATTTCCTGCGGATGACCTTCGGTGTTCCGGCCGAGAAGTATGAGGTCAACCCGGTGGTGGAACAGGCGCTGGACCGGATCTTCATTCTCCACGCCGATCACGAACAGAACGCTTCGACCAGCACCGTGCGCCTCGCCGGATCGTCGGGCGCCAATCCGTTTGCCTGCATCGCAGCGGGGATCGCCTGCCTGTGGGGCCCGGCGCATGGCGGGGCCAACGAAGCCGCGCTCAACATGCTGAAAGAGATCGGTACGCCGGACAAGATCCCGCACTACATCGACCGCGCCAAGGACAAGAACGATCCGTTCCGCCTGATGGGTTTCGGCCACCGCGTATACAAGAACTACGATCCACGCGCGACGGTGATGCAAAAGACCGTGCGCGAGGTGCTGACCGCGCTGAAGGTCAACGACCCGATCTTCGAGGTGGCGCTGCAGCTGGAAGACATGGCGCTGAACGACCCCTATTTCATCGAGAAGAAGCTGTTCCCCAACGTCGATTTCTACTCGGGGATCATCCTCTCAGCGATCGGCTTCCCGACCACGATGTTCACCGTGCTGTTCGCGCTGGCGCGCACGGTCGGGTGGGTCGCACAGTGGAACGAAATGATTTCGGATCCCGGCCAGAAGATCGGCCGTCCCCGCCAGCTCTACACCGGCCCGACCGCGCGCGACTATATCCCGCTCGACAAGCGGTGAAGCGCGCCGCATGATCCCGCCCGGAGGTCCGGCACCAAGCCGCGCCCCGGGGAGATCAGGCAATGGCGATCCTTAGACCTGTAATGCTGGTGGTCGGCACCTTGGCCGTGCTCATGGGGCTGCTCTGGGTTGGCCAGGGCCTTGGTCTCATCATGTGGCCGAAATCAAGCTTCATGCTTGGCGACCCGCAGTGGGCGATCAACGGTTCAATCACCGCCCTCGTCGGCGCCGGACTGCTCTGGTTGGGGACCCGTAACGGGCGCGGCGGCCAATAGGTCGGCCGGCACGTCAAGGATGAAGCGCGCGCCCTGTCCGGGAGCGCTTTCCACGGTCAGGTCGCCGCCCATCGCACGGGCCAGGCGCCGCGAGATATAGAGCCCCAGTCCCGAACCGGCGGCGTCGCTGCGGCCGAGGCGTTCGAACTTCTCGAACAAGCGGGCCTGTTGTTCGTCGCTCAGGCCTGGGCCCTGATCGGCAACGATCACCCGGGCACGGGCACCAGCCGATTCCAGCCGGATCCAAACCTGTGACGCATCGGGCGAATAGCGGATCGCGTTACCCACCAGATTGAGCAGAACCTGCAACACACGGCGGAATTCCGCGATGGCTGGCAGATGTTCGCCCAGTTTGGGCGCATCGATCGCTATGCCGTGCTCCTGGGCGCGAACCCCCAGAATGCCGGCGGCGCGGCGCGCCACATCGGCCAGGTCGATCCGATCGGGCGCAGTGTTGAATTCCTCGGATTCGACCACCTCAAGGTCTGCCAGATCTTCGACCAGCGACAGCAGATGCTGCCCGGCTGCGGCGATATCTGCAGCGTACTGGCTGTATTCCTCGGCCAGCGGTCCGGCCATGCGGGTGCGGATCGTTTCGGCGTTGGCGATGATCCGGGCGATCGGCTGACGCAAAACGGGCGCAATGTCGCGGCCAACCAGCCCCGGCCCGTTGATGGGCATCACCGGCTGCTCCGGCACCTTGAGCGGAGCCGGATCGGCCGCGCGGCGCGGCGGCGTTTCGGCGGTCAACAGCAATTCAAACCCCGCCGGTTCGGCGCCCGGAACCTCTTGCGGCAGCAAATGCGCACGCCACCCGCGATCGGATTCGGCAATCACCAGCGCTGCGCCATCGAGCAAACGCCAATGCAGCGGCTGCTGATGGCTGCTGCCGGCAATGTTGACATAGTCGGTCCAAGGGCGGCCGATTCCACCACGCATCGCCGCGGCCAGCGCGGCAAGATCGGCCGCTTCGCATTCGACCGCCAACAGGTTCTGCTGGGAATCGAGCCGGGCGGACAGCTCGGCCAAATCACGCTCGATTGCGGTGCGGTGCGCGCTTACACTGGCCGTGTCTTCAGACGGCATCGCTGCGGCCTGCCAGCTGCGAACGCAAATCGTACACCCGCCATCGTCAGCCGGCTCGGCTTCGATCCACGCGGAGATGGAATCCTGACCGTCGGTGGCGCGGATCGTGCGTCCCAGTTTCAGCCCGAAGCTGCGGGTCTTGCGGACCAGTTCCAACAGCGCCGGAATGGCAATCGTGCCGGGTATTTCACCGCCGCAATCGCGCTGCAGCGCCGCCAGCGGCTCATCCGCGGCAACCAGCACATCGGCGCTGTCGCTGCGCGCAGTGGCCAGACAGGTCGAAGGTGCGTTCACGCGTCAGCCACCGGGATAGACCGAGGACTGCGCCAGCATGCCCGCTGCTCGATCCGCGCCGAGCTGCTCGAAGCCTTCGGGCAGCGACACATCGGGATGGAGCGCGACGAACTGTTCGGCAACAGCGGCCGGTTTGAGCCCGGCAGCACACAACGCCAGCGCCAATCGGCCCATTTGCCCCTCGCCCATCGCCAAGGCGGCGATATCGCGATCCTGACCCGAACCCAGTGCCAGTGCGGTCAGGAACATCGCGACACCCGCGTGAGTCACCGACAAGGCAGCCGTGGCCGCTCCGCCCATCGTTGTGATGATCCGCGCGATCAGGCCCAGTCGGGTGCGGCCTTCGTCATAGCCTTTGCGAATCGCGCTTTCCGCAGCGGCAGCGTGCCCCTGTGCTTCGGCATCGCCGACCGCCAGATTGCGGAGCGCGACCAGCCCGGCATGGAGCAGATCGCCGGGCAGCTCGCCAAGCGGCAATTGCATCCGCCGTTGGGCCTGGGTGAAACGGGATTGCGACGCAAGCAGCGCCATGGCGCTGGCCGCCGTACCGGCATCAGGCGAGGCAATCAGCGCCTGAAGCAAGGGCGAGAGCACCGGGTCGAGCGCGAGGCGCGCCTGCAACCGTTCCGTCAACTGCCATTCGATTGCCAGCGCATGGCAATGGGCAAGGAACGCAGGATTGGCGACAAGGCTGCTGCTCAAGGCTTCGATGTCATCCAGCGAATGGGCCCGGTCGTCACTTTGCCCGGCGGCGATCGCCACCTCGTCGAGCAACTGCCGCGCAACATCGCCGATCATCCCGCGGATCCGCGCGACGATCTCGTCGCTGAACACCGAACGCTCGTCATTGGCCAGAAGGTGACGCAGAATCGGACCGAACGAGCCGATTTGCGCATCACCGATGGCCAGTTCGGCGGCGAGCACCTCTTCGATGGCAGATCCTGTCATGGTCTGGGCAGCATTTTCGATCATGCCCGTGCGATAGCGCAAGCTGGTTAAGGGCGCGTTAGCCGCGATGCGAGGCCGGAAAGTGCGATTCCGGCCACAGCCGCAACCACGGCCGCAGCGTGAATGAGCTCTCCACCCGCACCCGATGCAACCGCCGTGGCAAGCCCCGTGGCAAGCAGAGCCCGATCCTCCAGCCACGCCGTCCAGCGCCCCGGCATGATCCGGGGAACGATACGCAGAAGCGCAACCAGCATGAATGCCGGAAAGAACCGCTCGCCGGCGTGCTGCCACGGCACGGAAGCTACACCCCATCCGGATAGCACGACCAGAACGATATCAAGCAACAGTCCGTAGGCCAGATCGCTGCCCAGCGCGCGTCCCGTGGGTCTTGCCCGACCGTCGATCCGGGTCAGCAACACCGCGCATTGCCGCAGGATCCAGCCAAAGGCGCACAGCGCCAGCCCCAGCGAGGCCGATCCCAGCCACCCCGTACCCAGTCCAATCGCAGCGAGCAGCGCAGCGCCTATCGCCACGTGCCCCGCCCCGCTTCCAGCATGCAGCAGCGCCGGTCCGAACTGGCGCACTGCTAACAGTGCGATCGCCTGGGACGGACCAAGTGGCGTATCGGTGCCCGTTCGCTGGCGAACCCATAGCGGCTCGAGTGCGTGGGCTTGCTCCTCACTGCTCAGCAGTGTCCAGAAAACCTGCGCATTGTCCGCCGACGGAATCGGCCGTTGCCGCACACCAGCCTGCAAGGCGAGGCGTTGCAGCGCCGAGGCAGCATCGCATTCGGGCGCAAGCTCGGCAATCTGCTCCACCAGTCGCCCCGGAATCCGCATGGCCCCGGCCGCCGCGTGGTTGAGGTCAATCCGTTCAAATCCTGCGGCCAGACCTTGTTCGATCGGCTGAACCAGCACGGCCTGCCCCTGCTCCAGCAGCGAAGCGGCATCGCGGGTGGAGGCAAACAAGCCATCTCCCAGCACAATCAGCTCGTCGGCGGCGGTAACCAACCCCAGCAGCGAACGCGGGCCGCCGATTACGTGAAACTTGGCGCCCGCCGCCTCTGCGGCATGCTGCAGTTCGATCAGTTCGGGACGCATACCCTGCGCAAGGCAGACGATCCGCTCGCACTGCAGGGTCTGGGCGAGCGCGAGCTGCTGGCGCGCCACCGTCATGCCCCCGACCCGCAAAAACGCACGCGGCGGACCGTTGCCGCCGGCAACCGGTTCCAGCATTGTCAGTAGCGCGACCCGCAGCGTCTCTCTCCGTGCGTTCCGGATGGGAAAGCGCGGTCTTACTGAAGGGAATTGCGGGTGCCAAGCGCTAGCGCGGCCCGCACCGGCGCGCCGGGTTCAACCCGTTGCAAAGTCTTCGAGAAAAGCCTCGATCCGGCGCACTACTGTCGGTTCGCCCGGCGCTGCCGTCAGGGCTTCCTCAGCAAGATCGATCAACGGTTCGGCGTGAAAACTGGCCGCCAGGCCCTTGAGCCGCATCGCCGCCATCTGCCAGTTGCCATCGCAGCGCGATCGCTTCAGCAGATCGACCTGACGCGCAAGGCTCTCCGCAAATGCTTGACGCAGTTCGCGAAAAAGATCGGCATCCTCGCCCGCGGCGGCGGCAAGTGTCGCGTCCAGTGCTCCCGCTTCGTAGGCCATGATGCCACAGGTAAAGCGAAAGCGTTAAACTGGGGTTTAAAGGCGCCCCCAACATGGTAAACGGATCGGATGACCCGGGGAACGCGCATCGTCGCTATCGATGCCGGCACGCCAGAAAGCGCGCCGGTCGAACAGCAGGTTGAGGTTGCGGGCGAAGAGCCGCTCGCACTGGAAGAAGCGTGGGAGGAGGAGGCTGCTCCGCTGCCCCGACGCAGCCAGTGGACTGTAGCCGCAGCCGTGCTGGCCTTCGCCGCCGTAGCCGGGTGGACCGCGCTGTTTGTCCTCGCCAACCGGGCGGCGCTGGCCGCAGGCGGCACTCCGGCACAGTGGACCGTCTGGGTGCGCGACTGGTCCATCCCGATCCTGCTGGTGGCCGTGCTGTGGCTGGTCACTATGCGCAACAGCCGCCGCGAGGCACACCGCTTTGGCGCAGCCGCCCGGCTGCTGGGTGATGAATCGACCCGGCTTGAGCAGCGCCTGACCACGATCAACAGCGAGCTTAGCCTGGCGCGGGAATTTCTGACCGCCCAGTCGCGCGATCTCGACGCGCTTGGGCGGCTGGCGACAGAACGGCTTTCCCAGCATTCCGAACAGCTCGCCAGCCTGATCCACGACAATGGCGCGCGGCTCGACACGATCGGGACGGTCAGCACCTCTGCACTGGACAACATGGAACGGCTGCGCGGCCAGCTTCCGGTTATCGCCAGTGCCGCCAAGGACGTGACCAACAACATCGCCACAGCGGGTCGCACTGCGCGCAGCCAGCTGGAAGAAATGGTTCAGGGTTTCAACCGGCTCAACCAGTTCGGGCAAGCGAGCGAACGGCAGGTTCTGTCGCTGCGCCAGATGATCGACGAAGCGCTGGCCGAATTCACCCGGCAGAGCGAGCAGCTTGAGACCGTTGCCACCCAGCGCTTTGCGGCGCTGGCCAGCAGCGGTGAGGAATTCCGCACCCAGCTCGACAACCACGAAATCGAAGCGCTGGCCGCAATCCGCACCCGTGCCAAGGCAATGGGTGACGAGCTGGAACAGGCCCGCGGCCTGCTCGACAACCACGAGGCCGAAAGCCTGAGTTCGCTGCGCGCCCGCCTGACTGCGGTCCGCGACGAGAGTTCGGCCATTTCCCGGTCGTTGCGCGAAGGCGAAAATACCGCACTCGAAGCATGGCGCAATGCGGTGACCCAGCTTGAGGACGATCTCGGCCAAGCCATCGCCAAGGTTGGCGAAATCGACGAGCAGGCAATGGAAGCCGCGCGCAAGCGCCTGACCGCGCTGGCTGCCGAAGCCGACGAGCTCGATGCCCGGATGGCCGAACGCGACCGGATGTTCGTTGAGGAAGTCGACAAGCGTCGCGCCGATTTCGAGGCACGCCATAGCGAATTCTCGGAGCGGCTGGTCGGGCAGATGGCCGCGCTGGATAGCGAGATCGACACCCGCCGGGCCGTGCAGGAAGGGCATTCGCGCCAGCTGACGCTCCATTCTGAGACCATCGCCGCCCAGCTGGAGCAGTTCTCTACCCGGATGCAGGAAATTGCAGCTCAGGGCGGCGAGGCCGAAGCCGCGATTGCCGCCAGCCTGACCGCTCTGGCTGAAAAGCTGACTGCCAGCCGCGAGGCGCTGAGCGGAACCGACACGGCGATCGCCGGGCTGACCGACAGCAGCGTGCGCTTGCTCGAATTGATCCGGGCCAGCGTCGAACACAGTTCCACCGACCTGCCGACCGCGATCGGCATCGGCGAGACCCGGCTGATCGAGCTGGAAGGCCGCACTGCGGCGCTACGGGCGCTGGCCGAAGAGGCGCAGGCGCACGGCGCCGGCCTGTCCGACTACGTGATCAAAAGCCATGAAGGGCTCACGGCCTCGATCCAACAGGTTCAGACCTTCCACGCCGATTTCACCGCGAAGGCAGACAGCCAGGTGGCAACCGTAACCGAACTGCGCGAGTCGCTCGATGCAGTGCGGCAGGAAAGCCTGGCGCTGGCGGATCAGGCGCAGGGGCAGCTAAGTCAAGCCATCGACCAGCTCAACACCTCCGCGCGCGATGCCGTTGCGGGGATCGAAGAGATGAGCGCGACCGCGATCCGTTCGCTCGCCGCCCGGTTGGGTGATGAAAGCCGAGAGGCAATCGACAAGGCGATGCGTGCGCGCGCCGCCGAAGTCGCGGGACAGCTTGAGCAGGCGACCGCTCACGCTGCCGGCGTGAGCCGCGAAGCCACCGTGCAGTTGCGCGATCAGCTGGCCAAGGTCAGCGAACTGGCCGGAAACCTCGAGCGGCGCGTCGCCCACGCCCGTAGCCGGGCCGAGGAACAGGTCGACAACGACTTTGCCCGGCGCGTTGCCCTGATCACCGAATCGCTCAACTCCAACGCAATCGACATTGCCCGCGCGATGGATGTCGACGTGTCGGACACCTCGTGGGCCTCCTACCTCAAAGGCGATCGCGGCATCTTCACCCGCCGCGCAGTGCGGCTGCTCGACACAGGCGAAGCCAAAGCCGTAGCTCAGCTTTATGACGACGATCGTGGATTTCGCGACAACGTCAGCCGCTATATTCACGACTTCGAAGCGATGCTGCGCCAGTTGCTGTCAACGCGCGATGGCCATGCCCTGGGGGTGACGCTGCTGTCGTCCGACATGGGCAAGCTTTATGTGGCGCTGGCCCAGGCCATCGAACGGCTGCGCAACTAGCGCGAATAGAAGTCGAAGGCGTCGCTGCCGATCCAGCCGTTGACGTAGTTCAGGTAGAACAGGCCGAACAGCACCAGCGCGAGCACGGTGGCGCGCCGGGCGATGCGGCGCGGGTTGAAATGGGCCGGCGCGCTTTCGGCCTGCCCCGCCACCTTGGCCAGCCCGGCTTCATCGTGCGTCTTGATGCCGAAGGGCAGCACCAGGAAGGCGCTGAGCACCCAGAACAGGGCGTAGATCGCGACGATCGAGGTCCATTTCATCGCCTCAATACTCCGGCAGGATCACGCGAACCTGCGGTTTCTTGCCGGACCAGCGCTGCGCCGCGCGGCGGGCAGCCAGGCGGGCAGCCTCGGATACCACTTCGCGATCGTGGCGCTGTCCGCCTTTGAGTTTGGCCAGCGCGGCCGCCACATCCTCGCGCGCTTCGGACACGAAGTCGTCCATGTCTTCGTCGAGCGGAAGTCCCACCGCTTCGACGTGTGCCCGTCCCTTGCCATCCAGCACGACGATCACCAACCCATTCTGGGCGAGACGGCGGCGCATCACCTGCGCCTCGCCATCGGCCGCCGTGATCAGATCGCCGTCCAGAATCAATCGCCCGGCGCGCACTTCGCTGATCTTGCCCGGCTTGCCCGGGGCCAGCCGCACCAAATCGCCGTTCTGCTGGACCACCGCCTTTGGGATGC
>JABFRE010000173.1 GCA_013141325.1 Novosphingobium sp. | reverse complement strand
GTCGAAGCGCGTCGTATCGCGGATAAGGGCCTGGACGCCGACTTCGAGGTGCGTGCGGCGCGTTTTCCTTGCGAGCCGGTGGCCGAACCTTGGTCGCCTGGGCCGCAGCATGCCGGTGATCAAATTGGCTCCAAACTGATTGACGAATACCCCGCAATGATGGCAAGCGCGCCACCTCACCGCGCCGCGCTGACCTGGGCGGGTATAGCATAGTGGTAATGCACCAGCTTCCCAAGCTGGCTAGAGGGGTTCGATTCCCCTTACCCGCTCCATTTCCATCGCCCACCCCGCAAGCCGCACGCGGCCAGAATGTCAGGCTTCGGCTTGCAGGGTGCCTTCGATGTGGCCCAGCCGCTCGATTTCCACGCGCACTACATCGCCGGGCTGAAGGTATCGGCCGGTGGCCATGCCGACTCCGGCGGGCGTGCCGGTGAACAGCACGTCGCCCGGTTCAAGCGTCATCGCCTGGCTGAGGTGGGCGACCTGTTCCCAGATCGGGAAGACCAGGTGGCGGGTATTCGATTCCTGCCGAAGTTCGCCGTTGACGAAGCAGTGGATGCCCAGGGTGTGGGGATCGCCCAGTTCGTCTGCCGTTACGATCCACGGGCCCATCGGGGCGTGGCTGTCAAAGCTCTTGCCCAGTGCCCACTGCGGGCTGGCCTGTTGCCACAGCCGTTCGGTCATGTCGTTGCCGACGCAATAGCCGAAGACCGCGGCCGGCGCATCGGCGGCGGCGATGTGCTTGCCGCCCGGGCCGATTACCGCGACCAGTTCGGCCTCATAGTCGTTGGCCGTGGTCCCCCGCGCGATCAGGATCGGATCGTAGGGTCCGTTGACGCTGGTCTGGGCCTTGGTGAACCACAGCTGTCGCTCAGGCTTGGGCATTCCGGTTTCGGCGATGTGATCGGCATAGTTCAGCCCGATCGCGAAGATCTTGCCCGGCCGCGGAACCGGCGCCAGCAGGCGGACCGCGGCGAGCGGAATGCCCATTCCGGCCGCCGCGCGGGCTTCCAGGTCCGGCTTCAGATCATGCCACTGGCGGATCAGGTCGATCATCGTGCCGTCGACGCCGGTGTCGATCACCGTGCCGTCCACCACGATCCCTGTCCGGGTCCGGCCGTCTGCCGTGTAGGTGCAAAGTTTCATCGCCTTGTCCCTGCTGTCGGTTCGTGTGTTTGTCGTTGGGGCATCCGGAATGGGATGAAGGCCAGCGCCGCGATCAGCAGCAGGCCGACCGATACGGCCTGCGCCGGTGCGTAGCTGCCGTAGCGGTCGAACGATGCGCCAAAGCCAACCGCGCCGACCGCCGTGCCGACCCAGCTCAATCCGTGAAGCGCCCCGAACACCGTGCCATAGCGCGCAACGCCAAAGCGGCGGGCGGTGAAATAGGCAAAGATCCCGATGTCCGCGCCCTGGAGCAGACCGATCAGCGCGGCGGCCCCCAGCACCGCCACGATCATTCCGCTGCCGGTCAGCAGTACGACATAGCCAAGGCTGGGGACCACGGTCAGCACAATCGCCACCAGCCGCGGCTCGAACCGGTCAAGCAGCCAGCCGCCGCCCAGCTTGCCGATCAACTGCCCGAAGGCGAACACCGACAGGCCCAGCGCCGCGGTCGCGGCGTCAAAGCCCTCGTCCTGGATCATCGGCGACAGCTGGCTGACCGCGCCCGATACCGCGATGGCCGACAGCAGGTTGGCCACCACCAGAAACCAGAAGTCGCTGCTGCGTGCAAAGCTTCGGTCGCCGCGACCCGGCGACCCGGCCGGCACCGAAAGGCCACCGGGGCGGTGATTGAGGGCGGAATGGGGAAACAGCGCGAGCACCAGCGGCATCCCGACCACCAAGGCCAGTCCGGCCAGGGTCGCAAAGCCCGCCCGCCAGCCGTGCGTGCCGATCACCTGCTGCAAAAACGGAGGAACCACGATCACCGCGATCGAAACGCCCGCGCCGACCAGACCCAGCGCCAACCCGCGCCACCGGTCGAAGTGGGCATTGATCGGCCGGGTCAGCACCACGCTGGCCGCGCCGCCGCCGATAAAGCCGGCCAGGGCGACGGTGACCGCCATCTCCATCCCGGTGCTGACCCAATAGGCCTGCGCCAGTTCGATCCCTGCCAGCAGCACGGTGCAGACGCCAAAGATCAGGCCAAAGCCATAGCGGTCGGCCAGCCGCCCGATCAGCGGTGCACCCAGCGCGGCGGTGACGATCAGCGATTGGACCAGCCCGGTTTCGCTGCGGCTGAGCCGCAGGTCCTGCGCCATCGGCAGCACGAACATGTTGAAGGTCAGGAACAGCAACGAGATGCCCGTGCCGTTCGCCAGCGCGCAGGCCGCGACAATCCGCCAGCCTACACGCCATTCGCTGTCGGGGGACGGGCCCGTCACGGGCGGTGCCGACCGATCATTCCTCCACGGCAAAGGTTATTTCAGCGTGATCACGCAGGCGCGTGACCAGCGCCTCGCCCAGCAGTGCGCCGGGGGTCGAGATCCCGCCTTGCGCGGTGCACGCCATCAGGGCGATACCGGTTTCCGCGATCATCCGGCTGGTCGAGCCATAGCCCGGATCATAGCGGCCCTTGACCCCGTAACGGATCGTTCGCCCATCGGGGTATTCGCCAACGAACAGCACGTCGTAATAGCCGTTTTCACGCTCGTCCTTGGTCGGGCCCTCGCCGGGCTTGGGATCGTTCTCGCCGCCCATCATCGGGGTGGTGGCGATATGTCTGGCCACGGCTTCGCCCTGCTCGCCCGGCCCGGTCAGCATCATCTCGTCATAGACGAAGTCGGCGCCATAGGGGTGGCCCAGCAGGAAGTTGGTGCGGTGGACGTTCTTGGTGTTGATCGTCGCCATGATGAACGGCGCGCACCACGAACCCACCGCGTCATCGAATTCGGGCGCATCGCCGCGCGGCTGGGCCGGGCCTTCGAACCCGGGAGTCAGCCCGAACGGACTGATCATGTATTGCAGCAGCGCCGGCTGCTGGCCCAGCGTCACCATCGTCGCCTTGAGACTGGCCGCCGTGCCGCCCGAAAAGCCGCCCTGCATCGCCCGGACCCGGCCCTTGACCCGCGGCGCCGGAGCGCCGAACCGCGCCTTCGCTTCCTGCTGGAGCATGAAGACGCCCAGATCGAACGGGATCGAATCGAAGCCCGAGGAAAAGGCGATCCGCGCGCCGGAGGCCTTGGCCGCGTCGTGGTATTTGTCGGCCATCTGGCGCATCCACACCGGCTCGCCGCACAGATCGGCATAGTCGGTACCCGCCGCAACGCAGGCCGCCAGCAGCGGTTCGCCATAGAGCTGATAGGGGCCGACCGTGGTGACGATTGCCCGCGCGCTTTGCGCCAGGGCCTGCATGCTGGCCGGATCGTCCGAATTGGCGACCACCAGCGGGGTATCGGCCGGCGCGCCGATCAGGTCGCGCACCTCGGCCAGCTTGTCCGCGCTGCGCCCGGCCATGGCCCATTTCGGCCCACTGCCCTGGTAGTGATGTGCCAGATATTCCGCGACCAGCCGTCCGGTATAGCCCGTGGCACCATAGACCACGAGATCGAAGGGCCTGTCCGCCCGTGCCGTATCTGTCATATGCTCTCCCAATCGCTGCAAGGGCCGCTGCGCCCTTCGCGCAGTGCGCGGAAGAGTTCAGGCGGTCTTGAGGCCACCCTCACGGTTCGCGGGGTCGCGGTCAAGTGCCGGTTCGGCACCCAGGTGCTCGCGGCGAAGGGCCTTGTACTCCCACCGCATGCCGCTGTGAGCAAAGACCATCAGCAGACCGCCCAGGATCGCCAGATTCTTGAGCGCCATGGCCATCTGCACGGGATCATCCCAGCGGTTGTGGATCAGCACGATCGCCAGCACCGTGAACAGCGACAGCAGCAGCACCATCATCCGGGTCAGCAGCCCCAGCCCCAGCATCAGCCCGGCGACGATTTCGAACACCGCCACCGGCATGGCCAGGCCGAGCGGAAGCCCCGCCGCAGCGAGCATGGCATGGTAGGCGGCGGGATTGGCCAGCGTGGCCGCACCCGAAAACACAAACAGGGCCGCGATCAGGACGCGGCCGAGAAGGGCAGAAAGGGACGACATGGTCGCGGCATCGGCCGCCGAAGATGAACGGCAGCTTTCAGGATGAGGCCAACACGACGAGGCGGGCTGCTCGGGCGGTCAGTGGTCGGTGTGAGTCTGTTCCACGGCCCGGTGTTGCTCTGGTTCAGTCGCGTTGAAGCAGAATCTAGAGCCGCGGCAGGGTCACTCCGCGCTGGCCCATGTATTTGCCGCTGCGGTCGCCATAGCTGGTTTCGCACGGTTCGTTGCCAGCCAAGAACAGGAACTGGCACGCGCCTTCGTTGGCATAGATCCGCGCGGGCAGCGGGGTGGTGTTGGAAAATTCCAGCGTCACATGGCCTTCCCATTCGGGTTCCAGCGGGGTGACATTGACGATGATCCCGCAGCGGGCATAGGTGCTTTTGCCCAGGCAGATCACCAGCACGTCGCGCGGGATCCGGAAATATTCGACTGTGCGGGCCAGCGCAAAGCTGTTGGGCGGGATGATGCAGCAGTCGGTCTTCATGTCGACGAAGCTGGTGTCGGAAAAATTCTTGGGATCGACCACCGCCGAATGGACGTTGGTGAACACCTTGAACTCGTCCGCCACCCGCGCATCATAGCCATAGCTGGACAGGCCATAGGAAATGCAGCCGTCCGCCTGCTGGCGCTCGACAAAGGGTTCGATCATGCCCGAACGGCGGGTTTCGGCACGGATCCAGCGGTCTGAGAGAATCGGCATGGGGCAGTGATTGCCGATGCCGCGCCCGGCATCAAGGGTCAGACCCCGTGGTAATCCCGGTACCAGCGCACAAAGCTGGGGACACCCACCTCGATGCTGGTCGTCGGGGCATAGCCAAGGTCGCGTTGAATCGCCGAAATGTCGGCATAGGTGGCCGGAACATCCCCCGGCTGCATCGGCAGGAAATCGATCACGGCCTTTTTGCCGCAGGTCTCCTCCAGCAGGCCGACCACCTTCATCAGGTGTTCGGAGCGGCTGTTGCCGATGTTGTAGAGCGCATGGGGTTTGACCGATCCCCCCGCCTTCTGCGCGCCGTCGTTCACCGGGGCATGATCGAGCGCGGCCTCCACCCCGGCGATGATGTCGTCGATATAGGTGAAGTCGCGGTGCATTTCGCCGTGGCCAAACACCGGGATCGGCTCGTCGGCCAGAATCCGCCGGGTGAAATTCCACAGCATCATGTCGGGCCGCCCCCACGGGCCATAGACCGTGAAGAACCGCAGCCCGGTCAGCGGCAAAGCGAACAGGTGGGCGTAGGTTTCGCTCATCAGCTCGTCCGCGCGCTTGGTTGCGGCATAGAGCGAAACCGGGTGATCGACCCGATCCTCGACCGCGAAGGGCAGCTTGGTGTTGCCCCCATAGACCGAGGAGGAGCTGGCATAGACCATGTGCTCCACCCCCCGGTGGCGCGCCAGTTCGAGCAGGTTGACGTGGCCGGCCAGGTTCGAGGCGACGTAGACCTGCGGGTTTTCGAGGCTGTAGCGCACCCCGGCCTGGGCGCCGAGGTGGACGATCCGGTCGATCCGGGTGCCGTCCAGCGCGGCGTCGAGCGCGGCAGAATCGGCAAAATCCAGTTCGTGGAAAGCAAAGCGGTTGCCGCCTGCCGCTGCCAGCTCGGCCAGCCGGTCGCGCTTGAGCGAGACCTGGTAATAGGCGTTGCAGTTGTCCACGCCGATCACGACGTCGCCACGCGCCAGCAGGCGCCGGGCGAGGGCAAATCCGATAAATCCGGCCGCGCCGGTAACAAGAACACGCATGAAGGGGCTCCTAGCCGACAGGCTCTTATTTCATGGTTAACCCTGCGATGTTAGGGGGAACCGCATGACTGCCCCTGCCAAGATCCTCGTCGTGTTCGGGACCCGTCCCGAAGCGATCAAGCTGTTCCCGGTGGTCGCGGCACTGCAGGACGATCCGCGCTTCGTGCCGATCGTCTGCGTTTCGGCGCAGCACCGCCAGATGCTCGATCAGGTGCTGGCAATCGCCGGGATCGTTCCCGACCACGATCTGGACCTGATGCGGCCCGACCAGACACTCGATGGCCTGACTGCTGCACTACTGACCGAACTGGGGCGGGTGATGGACGCCGAGCAGCCTGACCGGGTCATGGTCCAGGGCGATACCGCCACCGCGATGGCCGGGGCGCTGGCGGCCTATTACCGCAAGATCCCCGTCGATCACGTCGAAGCCGGCCTGCGCAGCGGCAACATCTATCACCCCTGGCCCGAAGAGGTGAACCGCAAGATCATCGGTTCGATTGCCAGCCTGCACTTTGCCCCGACCGAGGTGAGTGAGGCGGCGTTGCTGGCCGAGAATGTCCCGGCCGACCGCGTCCTTGTCACCGGCAATACCGTGATCGATGCGCTAGAGTGGGTCACTATGCAGATCGAACTGTTTCCCGAGCTTGCGTCGGGCCTGTTCGACCTTGAAGAACGCTTCGCAGGCAAACGGATCATCGGCGTCACCAGCCACCGCCGCGAGAATTTCGGCGGGGGCATGGAATCCATCGCCGAGGCGATCCGGCAGATTGCCGCGCGGCCGGACGTGGCGGTGATCTTTCCGGTCCACCTCAACCCCAATGTCCGCAGGGTGATGAACGCCGCGCTGGAAGGCCTCGACAATGTCGCGCTGATCGAGCCGCTCGACTATCCGCACTTCGCCCGGCTGCTCTCCATCGCAGAGATCATGCTCACCGACAGCGGCGGGGTGCAGGAAGAGGCCCCCGCGCTGGGCAAGCCGGTGCTGGTGATGCGCGAAACCACCGAACGGCCCGAGGGCGTCAGCGCCGGAACGGCCAGGCTGGTCGGGACCGAAACCAACCGTATCGTTACCGAAATCTTCACCCTGCTCGACGATAAGGACGCCTACGAAAATATGGCGCGGGCGCACAATCCCTTCGGGGACGGCACCTCCGCACGGCGGATCGTGGAGCGACTTGGGAATGAAATCGGACGTTAAACCCGACGTTTGCGTCGTAGGGTTGGGCTATATCGGTCTGCCGACCGCCGCCGTCGTGGCGCGCGCGGGGTGCAAGGTCCACGGCGTGGACGTGACCCAGTCGGTGGTCGATACGATCAACCGCGGCGAAATTCACATCGAGGAAGTCGATCTGGACGGGCTGGTCCAGGGCGTGGTTCAGCGCGGGCTGTTGAGGGCCTCGACCACCATGGCCCGGGCAGACGTCTTCGTGATCGCCGTGCCCACCCCGTTCGACACCAACCACGCGCCGGACATTTCCTATGTTCTTGCCGCCGGGGAAGCCGTCGCCAAGGTGCTCAAGGCCGGCGACACCGTGATCCTCGAATCGACGTCGCCCGTGGGCACCACCGAGCAGTTGCGCGATCTGATCGCGGCCAAGCGTCCCGATCTCAAGTGTCCGGGCCTCACCGCCGAGACCCCCGACATCTCGATCGCCTATTGTCCCGAGCGCGTCCTGCCCGGCAAGATCCTGGAAGAACTGACCAACAACGATCGCTCGATCGGCGGGATCACCCCGCGCTGCGCACGCAAGGCGCTGGCTTTCTACAAGCGCTTCGTGCGCGGCACCTGCGTGACCACCGATGCCCGCAGCGCCGAGATGACCAAGCTGGTCGAAAACGCCTACCGCGACGTCAACATCGCCTTCGCCAACGAACTGTCGATCGTCGCCGATCACATGGGGCTCGACGTGTGGGAGGTGATCCGCCTCGCCAACCGTCACCCGCGGGTCAACATCCTCAGCCCCGGTCCGGGCGTCGGCGGGCACTGCATCGCGGTCGATCCGTGGTTCATCGTCCACGGCGCGCCCGAACAGACCCCGCTGATCCGCACCGCCCGGGGCGTCAACGATGGCAAGATCCACCACGTCGTCGCCCGCGCCGAAGCCCTGATCGAGGCGCACCCGCAGGCGCAGGTCGCCTGTCTGGGCCTGGCCTTCAAGGCCAACATCGACGATTTCCGCGAAAGCCCGGCCCGCGCCGTTGCAGCGCGCCTCGCCCGCACGTACGGCAAGCGGATCAAGCTGGTGGAACCCTATGCCGCCCAGCTGCCGCGCGAGTTCGAAGGGACAGGTGCCGAACTGATCGATATCGACACCGCGCTGGAAAGCTGCGCCGTGTTGATCGTGCTGGTCGATCACGATCAGTTCAAGGCCGTACCGCTGGCCGAACGGGCCCACCTTCAGGTCTATGACACCCGCGGTATCTGGCTTGACCAACCGTGCCCGGCCGCCGCCGCGCCCGGTGCGGAGGGGCTGAAGCTGGCCAGCTGAACGGCATGGAATCCTGGTTCCTTTATGCCGGGATGGCGCTGTGCCTGTTCGCGCTGTGGGCAATCGCCCGCCACGACTGGGTGCGGCTGACGACGATAAGCCGCCAGACCGCTGGCGAAGTGATCGGCCACCGCATCAGCCGCGACAGCGACGGCACCAGCTATGCCGCGACCTACCGCTTTTCCGCCGAGGGCGAGAGTCACGAGGTCACCGACCAGGTGCTCCACCGCGCGCCCGTGCCGCCGCTGGGGACGCGGGTCGCGTTGTCGTATCCGGGGTCGGTCGCCCGGACCTTGCCCGCGTGCCCCGCCCGCTGCTGTGGGGCGGGATCTATCTGCTGCTGATCGCGCTGCTCGCCATTCTGGTCGCCAAGCTGCTGGGCTGGCTGCCCGGCTGACGCTGCCCGCTTGCCAGCGCCGCCGCCGCGCGGCACAGTCCGGTCCGGGCGCGCGCCCACAGCAAGGACCGGCACCGCATGGCTGCAATCATCCTCAAATACCGCCTCAAGCCGGGGGTAACCCGCGCCGATTTCGAAAACTGGGTCACGACCATCGACCAGCCGGCGATGCGCGGCCTGACCAGTGTCGCCGCCTTCAACACCTACCGCGTCACCGGCCTGTTGCTGGGCGAAGGTGAACCCTCGGCGGACTATGTCGAAGTCTTCGACCTTGCCGATCTGGCCGCCTTCACCGGCACCGACATGCCCGGCGCCGCGGTGCAGGCGATCATGGGCCAGTTCATGGGCTTTGCCGACACGCCGGAATTCCTGCTGGCCGAAGCGGTCTGAGCATTACGGGGAGGGGTATGATGACCGCCGTTCGTATCTATCTGATCCTGGCCTGGACCGTGCTGATCGCCTTCACGGCTTTTGTCATCGGCCGCGACGGGCTGGGGCTGCTGCCGGAGTTCTTCGGCGCGATCCGGGCCGGGCACTGGCCGGGCCAGTTCAACGCCGACTTCCTGTCGATGCTGGCGCTTTCGGGCCTGTGGACCGGGTGGCGCAATGACTGGAGCGCGCCGGGCTGGGTCCTGGCGGTGGCGGCCTTCCTGCTCGGCGGCGCGTTCCTGATGGCCTACCTGCTGGTTCTGCTCCACCGTGAGAAGGGCGATATGCGCCGGGTGCTGCTGGGCATCCACGCCGACGGCCCGGCTCCGGCCCGCCGCTGGAGCGATTAGAGCCCCTGGGTCAGGATCACCCGGTAATCGGCCCCGGCAAAGCGGCGCGCGCGCGCCGCCTGATAGGCGTCGGACCGGTACCAGGCCCGCGCTTCGTCCATGGTCGGGAATTCGATCACCACCGCGCCCTGCGCCTCGGCCCCTTCCAGCGTCTCGATCGCGCCGTAATAGGCCAGCGGCTTGGCCGCGTGCCCGGCGATCGAGCCGCCGGCCTTGGCCGAATAGTCGGCCATCGCGGCGGCATCGTGTTCGCGGTCCTTGATGAAGATCAGATAGGCGGCCATCGGCAGGGTTCCTTGTAACGCGGGATTCCCCCCAGCGTGGGCGAAGCCGCGGCGCGTGGCAATGGGCGTTAACCCGGCGGTGACCGGCCCCGGCGCATAGTCCGTGCCATGAAGGTCTATCCGATCAACCAGGCCCGCAAGGCGAAGCGGCGGGGGCGGGAGTCCCGTCTGGCCGGGCTGCGCGGGCAGTTCAGCCCGATCATGGTGGTACTGCCGCTGGCGGCGGGAACGGCGGTGTTCCTGTGGGATGGCCCCCCGCGCGGCCAGGCGGCGACGCTGCTGTCGGCCACTGACACCGAATCCGCCAGCTTCGCGCCGTGCGGCGGCCCGCTGCGGCGCACCTGCGTGGTCGATGGCGACACCTTCTGGTACCGGGGCGAGAAGATCCGCATCGCCGACATCAACACCCCCGAAACCGGCGAGCCGGAATGCCCGCGCGAGGCCGATCTGGGCCAGCGCGCCACGGTGCGGCTGACCCAGCTGCTCAACGCCGGACCCTTCACGCTGGAGCCGATCGCGCGCAGCGCGGACCAATACGGCCGCAGCCTGTTCGTGGTCACCCGCGGCGGGTCCAGCCTGGGCGAAGCGCTGGTCGATGAAGGCCTGGCCGAACGCTGGAAGGGCTATCGCGGCAGTTGGTGCTGACCGGTGCGGCGGCTCTGGTCGGGGCGGAGCGGGGGTGATAGCCTTGGCAGCCGCCCGATTGCCGAGGTCCGCCATGTGCAACCACTACCGCAACGCGCCCGAAGCCCTGTCGACGTGGCGCGACTATATCGGCTGGGATCTCTTCGATCCGCTGCCCGCGCCCGATCTGTGGCCACGCCGGCCCGCGCTGGTGGTCTGCAATGGCGGGGCGGGCAAGGTTCCGGCGGTGATGACCTGGGGCGTGCCGCTGACCCTGCCGGGCAAGCGGCCGGGCACCACCGTCACCAAGCACGTCACCAATGTCCGCAATCTGACCAGCCCGTTCTGGCGGGCGATGCTCAATGATCCGGCGCAGCGCTGTCTGGTGCCCTTCACCAGTTTCGCCGAACCGCGCCCCGGCGGCGGGCGGGACGAGGTGTGGTTTGCCGCGCCGGGCACGCCGCTGACCGCCTTCGCCGGAATCTGGCGCGCCGATGACCAAGGCCCGGTCTTCGCGTTCCTGACCTGCGCCCCCAACCCGCTGGTCGCCCCGGTCCATCCCAAGGCCATGCCCGTGATCCTTGCCCCGCTTCTTCGCGGCAGCAACGGCCTCCTGCACCGTTAGATCTGGAAAGCGCTTGTTGGCATGAGCGGGCATCCGGCACAGCAGGTCAACGAACTGACGGCAGCCTTCCTGTGTAATCTCGGTGATCGCGCTTGCCCACAGAACACTTCCATCACCCAGCGACGGGTCGTCTCGTGTGCAATGGTAGTGCGCTTCGACCATGCGTGCTTCGGGTCCGCGAGAAACTGGCCGTAGGCTTCGCTAATCGTGCGCTCGCTGGTGCGGGATGCACCGAGCGCAATAGCGTCGGCAGGCACTGCGGAATCGACCGGCAGATGGGCTGACGCGAGCCCGTCACCAGACGGTGAATCAAGCGCCATGAGCAGCTTGGGATCGATGGGCTGCCCCAACGACTGCCGCGCTCGTTCGAACACCGCTTCGACTGCTGTTGCGGTCAGATGAAGGCGTCGAACCGCGACGGCGTAGCTGTCAGTGTCGAGCGAACGCCAGATTTCGCGGCGCCTCACGTCTTTGGCAGATGCCGCGCCATCCGGGTGGTCAGGAGGTATACCAGCTCTGGATCCATGAATCTGTAGTCATTCGGGATGTCCGAGCAAATGATGTACTGGCCGCGCAGCGAAGTCCGGAATTTCCTCTGCAGCCTCGCTTTGTGCTGCCGCTCCATGACCACGACCATGTCTGCCCATTCGACAAGCTCTCCCGTCAACGGGTTCTCGGCATCGTTGTTTGTCCCGGCAGAGGCGACCTCAAGGCCCGGGTAGTCAGCAAATACTTGCTCCGCAGTTGGGCTGCGCAAGCGATTCTGGTTGCAAATGAACAGGACGCGCTTGACGCTTTGCTGCGCGAACAGTTCGAAGGACCGGTGCCGGTGGACGGCTTTTGCGAGCGCGTTATGGACCGGCTGCCCGTCCGCAGGCGCCGCAGCACGTGGCCGCTGATTGCCGGAGCCGCGACCGGTATGACCACGTGCTGGTTCAGCCTGTGGTCTGCCCCGATCACCTCTGCCGGTTGGCGGGATTGGCTCGCCGGAGAGCTGTCCGCATCGGCCGCCGTGCTGTTCGTTGCAATGCTGAGCATGGCGGCTTTGGCATTGGCCTGGACAGTCGCCGAAGCTGATGATCGATACGACCCGTCGTTTCGGCCCATCGTCCAATGAAACCGAGGTATGGTGCG
>JABFRE010000012.1 GCA_013141325.1 Novosphingobium sp. | reverse complement strand
GCCGTCGATCGTCAGGCCGACTGCGTCCTCGCCTCCGGCGGCGGGGGTGCCGAAATCGGGCTGGGGTTCATAACCCATGGTCGTTCTCCAGAAGGTCTAGATCGGACCGCGTGTTGATATTGGCAAGAGGCTTGCTGAACCGCAAGGCGCGCGCATCGCTGCGCTCGGCCAGTGCGCGCAGCGAATGGCGTCCTTCGCTGCGCAGGATGTCCTGAACGATCCCGATCACGCTGACCGGCCACAGCCCGACCACCGGCTGATCCGCGACAAAGGACGGACCGGGGGCAAGCCGCTCAAGCAGGTCGTCGGGCAGCAGAACCGCATCAACGCTGACCGCCAGCACGGCATCGAAGCCCTGGTCCTGCGCATGGATCAGCGCCCCGGCCAATCCGCCCAGCGGTCCCATCCCGGGTTCGGGCCAGTCCGGAACCCCGCCGTCCCGCCCCGCAACGACCACCGCGTCGCACCAGCGCGCCAGACCGGCGACCGCGTGATCGAGCAGCGGCGCGCCCCGATACACGGCCAGCGCCTTGTCGCTGCCGAACCGGCTTGACTGCCCCCCGGCCAGGACGGCGCCCAGCAGCCCGGTCATCGGATCCGGTCCGCCGCATCGGTGACGATCAGGGCGCTGTCGCCGCGCGCCAGCGAAACCAGCGTCAATCCCGCCGCAGCGGCCCGCGCGGCGGCAAGGCTGGTCGGGGCGGAGATAGTGACAAGGACGGGGCAGCCGGCCTGCGCCGCCTTTTCGACCAGCTCATACGAGCAGCGCGCCGTCAGCAGCAGAAAGCCGCTGGCTGGATCAAGGCCTTGACCCGCCATGGCGCCGAGCAGCTTGTCGAGCGCGTTGTGGCGGCCCACATCCTCGCGCACCGCGGCAATCGTTCCGTCGGGACTGCAAAAGGCGGCGGCGTGCATGGCCCCGGTTTCGCGCCCCAACGGCTGATGGGCCTCCAGCGCAGCCAGCGCCCGGCCGATCGCCGCGCGCTCCACAAGCAGCGCCGCCTCGAGCACCGCGAGAGGACGCATCACCTGTTCGATACTCTCGATCCCGCACAGTCCGCAGCTGCCTTCGACCAGCCGCAACCGCGCCCGTTCACGGACCGGCGCGGCGCGCTGCACCGGCAATTCGATCCGCACGATCCAGCCCAGCTCGACCTGCGCAATGTGCATGGAAAGTATTTCGTCCGCCCGATCGACCAGCCGCTCCGAGAGGGTAAAGCCGACCGCGAAGTCTTCGAGATCGATCGGCGTGGCCATCATCACGGCATAGGCAATGCCGTTGTATTCGAAGGCAACCGGCGCCTCTACCGCGAGACTGCGCTCGGCGTCCACAGCTGCGGGGCTGTCATAGGTCATCCGCTGAACCGGCGCGGTCACGCTTCCAGTCATGGCGGCCCGAAATCGTCCGGCCAGTGCCGCAGGGCCGAACGGACCGGATAGGGCGTGAAGCCGCCGAGCGCGCAGAGCGACCCCAGCTCCATCGCCTCGCACAGGTCTTCCAGCAGCGCCAGATCCTCGTCCCGGCTGCGTCCGGCCTTGCCGGCGTTGCGCATCTGCGGCAGCGCCTCCACGGCATCGACAGCGGTTCCGCCGCCCGTGCGGATCCGGTCGATCAGTTCGACTCCGCGGGTCGAGCCGATACGGCAGGGTGTGCACTTGCCGCAGCTTTCCGCCGCGCAGAACTGCATGGCGAAGCGCGCCTGCGCCCCCATGTCGGCGCTGTCATCGAACACCACCACGCCGCCATGACCGATCAGCGCACCGGCGGCGGCATAGGCTTCGTAGTCGAACGGCAAATCGAACTGCGCAGGGGGGATATAAGCGCCCAGCGGACCGCCGACCTGCACCGCTTTCACCGGGCGGCCCGACGCGGTGCCGCCACCCACGTCATAAATCAATGCGTTGAGCGTGACTCCGAAGGCAGTTTCGTAGAGCCCGCCATGCTTGATGTTGCCCGCCAGCTGGATCGGCATCGTGCCCTTCGAACGGTCAATGCCAAGGCTGTCATACCGGCTGGCACCGCCGGCGCTCAGGATGTGCGGGATCGCCGCCAGGGTCAGCACGTTGTTGACCACGGTCGGGCAGCCGAACAACCCCTGAAGTGCGGGCAGCGGCGGTTTGGCGCGCACTTCGCCGCGCTTGCCCTCGATCGAATTGAGCAGCGACGTTTCTTCGCCGCAGACATAGGCCCCGGCGCCAAGGCGCACCTCTATCGCAAAGGGCGCTATCCGGCTGGCGGCAAGATCGACCGCCCGGCGCAGCTTGGCGACTGCATGCGGGTATTCGCTGCGGACATAGATGTAGCCCTGCTCCGCGCCGACGGCATGGGCGGCAATCGCCATGCCTTCGATCAGCTGGAACGGATCGCCTTCCATCAGCATGCGGTCGGCAAAGGTTCCGCTGTCGCCCTCGTCGGCGTTGCAGACCACGAATTTGCGCGCGCCGGGGGCCCCAGCCACGGTCTTCCATTTGATCCCGGCAGGAAACCCCGCGCCGCCCCTGCCGCGCAGACCCGACGCCGTGACCTCCTCTACCACGGTAGCGGGAACCAGCGAGAGGGCGCGGTCCAGGCCGCTCCAGCCGCCGCTCGCCGCATAGTCCTCAAGACTGAGCGGCCGCGCCTTGCCTGCGCGGGCGAAGGTCAGGCGGTGTTGCCCGGCCAGAAACGGATGCGCGGCAATCGGCCCGATGCAGAGATCCTCGGCCCCGCCAGCGATAATGTCGGCCACCCGGCCCACTGTGACCGGCCCCCAGCCGATCCCGGTGATCTCCACCAGCGGCTCAAGCCAGTGCATGCCCCACGACGATGCCCGCTCAACCGTCCAACCCGCGTCCACGAAGGCTGCCGCAACGGCATCTGCACCGCAGGCCAGGGCCAGGGAATCGTCGGAGATACGCACCGTGGTCATGCCGACTGCACCAGGCGTGCCAGCGACGCCGCATCCAGCCGGGCGTGGAGCGCGTCACCCACGCGCGCCGCCGGACCGACGCTGCACAGGCCCAGACAGTAGACCGCCTTGAGCCGCACCCGCTCGCCTGCCGCCGCCTCGGCCGCATCCACCAGCGCGTCCACCCCGCGTGCCTGACAGGCTTCCGCCCGGCACAGTTCCACACAGGGACGCGGATCGGGTGTGGCCGTGAAGTCGTGATAGAAGCTGACCACGCCGTGCACTTCCGCACGGCTGAGGTTGAGTGCCCGGGCAATTTGCGCCTCCGCCGCGGGCGAAATACAGCCGAACACTGCCTGGACGTCGTGCAGGATCGGCAACAGCGGACCGTCGTGCGCGGCATGGCGGTCGATCAGGGTGGCAAGGTCGGCCGCAGTGTGCATCGCGCGATGTTCCCTGTGCCTGCGGGATCGTCAATTGGAAATGTCCGGTCAGCCGACGAAACGTCCAATCCCGCGATCGCGGCTACCGGTCGTCACGCAGACGGTTCCCGCCCGCCGACCGCATCCTTTGCCCGTGCCAGCGCCGCGCCAACCGGATCGGTTTCGCCAAGGTATTCGAACGTGCCGCTGAGGGCGAAATGGCAATGGCCGTGGACAGTCGCCAGCAGCGAGCGGGCCAGAGCGGCAGCCTCACCGGTGCGTTCCGGAGGAAGCTGCCGTGCCACTTCGGCGACGACGAAGTCGAAGATCGCCATCACCTTGCCCTGATAGTCGTCGGGCGCCTGGACCCCTTCGGGGAGATGGAAATCGTACACGGCCGTCCAGGCGTGACGGTGACTGACCGCGAATTCGAAGTAGGCCTCGATCGCGCGCTTCAGCCGGTCGTGTGTCTCGCCTTCGAGCTGGCGCTCAAGGTAGGCGCGCCACAGCTCCAGCGTGCGGCCGTTGAGCGCGAGGATCAGCTGATCGTGCGTGCCGAAGACGTTGTAGATCGTGCCGATCGAATAGCCGATCCGCTTGGCAACCTCGCGCGCGGAAAACCGGGCAAAGCCGACCTCGCTGATCTGGCGGTGCCCCTCGGCCACGATCATTTCGCGCAGTTCCTTGCGGCTGTGATCGGATCGCCGCCCCATGGTTCATGCCTGCTTGCGCACAAATGGGTATTTCATCTGCGCCAGATAGCCGCTGGGCACCTGTTCGGGGACGCCAAAGCCCTGCGGCCACTTGCCCTCGGGGAAATAGTAGGTGCCGAAGATCCGGTCGAGGATCGGGAAATGGATCGCGAAATTCTTGTCCACGCCTTCGGCTTCGATTGCGTGGTGCCAGTGGTGAAAGCGCGGCACCACCAGCCACTTGCCCAAGCCGTTGAAATCGCCCCGCAGGTTGGCGTGGACAAGCGAGGCATAGACATAGACCAGGCCGACGTAAGCCTGCATCACCGACGGCAGGAAGCCAAGCGTCAGCAAGGGGAGCGAGGTTACGCCGCGCAGCAGCACGATCTCGATGAAATGCATCCGGGCGCCGGCCAGCCAGTCCATGGCCTTGGCGCTGTGGTGCACCGCGTGAAACCCCCAGAGGAACGGCACACGGTGGAACAGGCGGTGGAACCAGTACTGGGCGAGATCGGTAAGCAGCATTGCCAGCGCGAACTGCACCAGCCAAGGCAGCCCGGAAATTGCCGTTCGCGTGCCGTTCAGCCAGCCCCAGTGGGTGTTGACATAGCCCGAAGGGGCCAGCGCCAGAAAGGTGATCAGCTGAACCAGCATCGAGCTGAGCAGAAAATAGAACAGGTCTTCGCGCCATTCCTGGCGGAACAGGCGCTGGCCGCCGTTCCGGGGAAACAACCGTTCGAGCGGCGCGAACATCAAACCGGTGGCGACCATGTTGACCACGAAGAAATCGATACCGAAGAACACGCCCCAGTCGCGCGTTTCCTGCGGCTGGACCGCTGCCCCGCCCAGGATTGTCGCGCCCAGCGCCATGACCAGCGCCGTCGCCCCCAGCGCCTTGCGCGGGCGCAAAAGCAGGCTGAGCAGTGCCAGCCCATAGGACGCCAGCAAGGTGGCATGGACCAGCGGCCGGAAGCCGCCCCAGGCGCGGATCACGTCGAGTTCGGGCATCGAGAACCAATCGGGCCAGCGCAGCGCCGCCACCATGCCCGCACCGACGAAGGCCAGCACGATTCCAAAGAAGCCGGCAAACCAGCCGGATCCAAAGCCGCGCGCCTCGATCGGTGCTTCCAGATCGCGTTTCAGGTTGTCCCAGAATGTCCGCTGCATGGTCTCTCCCCCGGATGGGCCGGAATTCCTATCCGCCAAAGCGTGCTAAATGGTTAATTGAACGATGTCTAATTATTTAATTGAACAGTGATTATTATCGGCTTAACCTGCGGGCAAAGGAGTGACGGGCAATGACCGGATTCTTCGTTGTGCTGATCGTGTTCATCGGGGTTCCGCTGCTGCTGGGGGCACGTTCGCGAATTGCGCGGCTGGAGCACCGGCTGCGGCTGGTCGAAGAAGAGCTGCGCCGCCGGATAGCCGCAGGACAGGAGCTGCTGCGCGAACAGGCGCCAGCCACGCCCGCCGTCATCCCGGCCGCTCCCGAACCCGAGACTCAGCCAGAGCCCGACGCGGTTTCGCCGCCCGAAGCGCCGAGCGAGCCAGTAGTGGCGGACGACGTGCCCATCCCGACCGCAGCCGCAGCCTATGCCGTGCCCGCCACACGGATCACTCGTAGCGTGGAACCGGAGCCGCTGGCCGAGCCCGAAATGGCCGAGGATGCCGGAGCGCAGGACGCGCCGGAACCCGTGCTTGAAGCTGAGACCGCCTACGCTGAAACAGCCGACGAACCGCGCGCCGCGCGCCGTGCCTCGATCAATTTCGAGGAACTGTTCGGGCGCAAGCTGCCGATCTGGGCGGGCGGCATCACGCTGGCGGTGGCCGGGGTGCTGATCGTGAAATATGCCATCGACATCGGCTTTTTCGCGCGCGTGTTCACCCCGGCAGTGCAGGCCGTGTGCGGCGTGCTGTTCGGCCTTGGGCTGATCGGCGGGGCCGAGTGGGCCTGGCGCAAACGCGACAAGGTGCAGGATCCACGGGTTGCGCAGGCACTGTCGGGCGCGGGGATCTCCACGCTCTATGCCGCGCTGCTGGTCTCGGCCAACGTCTACGGCCTGATTTCCCCGCTGGTGGCGTTTATCGGGCTCGCCGTGGTGACCGCCGGAGCGCTGTGGCTGTCGCTGCGGCACGGCATGCCCAGCGCACTGTTGGGGCTGGCGGGCGGTCTGGCCGCCCCGGCGCTGACGGTCGGGCTCGATGCCAACGTGCCGATGCTGGCGGTCTATCTGGCCTTCACCATCGGGGGACTGGTCGGCGTCAGCCGGATCCAGCGCTGGCCCTGGCTGGCGCTGCTGGCCCTGGCGGGCGGTGCGGGCTGGAGCCTGTGGCTGGTGGTCGCCGGACAGGCCTTGACCGCGCTGGGCGCGCTGTCGGTAGGCAGCTTTGTCCTGCTGCTGGCGATTGCCCTGCCGCTGTTCGCCTTTCAGGGCGCGCGCGCCACCCTGCTGCGCGGTGCCTCGGCGCTGATCGGGGCGGCGCAGCTGGCGCTGCTGGTGGCGATGGGCGGGTATCAACCGCTGCACTGGGGCCTGTTCGTGCTGATCGCCGCTGCCGGCCAGTGGCTGGCCTGGCGCAACCGCGATCTGGGAATCATCTCCACGCTGAGCGCCGCGCTGTCGGGCCTGCTCTTGCTGTTGTGGACCCAGCCCGGCGGCACCTGGCTGGCCCTGATCGGACTGGCTCTGACCGCGATCCACGCCGCACCGCTGCTCGCCCGGATGTGGCGCGAGCCGGTACGCCTGCAGGCCACCGTGGAACTGGCTGCGATTGCCGCCGCCATTCCGCTGGTCGTGCTGCGCCACTTCCACGCCGCGTGGGGCACGCCTGATCCCGCCGGTGCTCTGGCAGCGGCCGGTGGGGCGCTGCTGGCGCTGTCCGGCGCCGCACTCGGCTGGAAGGTAGCGGGCCGCGACAAGGACTCGCGCTTTGCCTTGCTGCTGGCGGCGGGCGGCTTGCTGCTGATACTGGCAAGCTGGCTGGGCCTGCCGCACTGGCAGGTGCCGCTGTGGATCGGCCTGATTGCCGCCGCGCTGCTGATGCTCGCCCCGCCCTCGCGCGATCTGCGGGTAGCGCCGCTGGCCTCGGCCTTTGCCGGGCTGAGCCTGTTGGCGCTGGCGGTTACGCTGCTCCCCGGCCGGTTGAACGAAACGGCAGTGCTGTTCGGTTTCGACGCGCCTGCCACCGACGGTCCGGCGCTGCTGCGCTGGGCCGGCCTTGCGGCGCTGTTCGGCCTGTTTGCCTGGCGCGACAATCGCAGCGCGATCCGCCTGACCGCCGCCGCCACGGCAACCGCGCTGACCTATGGCGCGCTGGCCCAGCTGGTTCCCGAATGGACACTGCCTATAGTCATGGCAGCGCTGGGCGGCGGCCTGCTGCTGATGCTCGGCAAGCGCGAAGCCAGCGGATCCGAACGGTTGATCCTGCCGTTCGCCGCTGCTTCGGTACTGCTGCTGGCGCTCACCGGCGGTCACCCGCTGGGTGAATGGTTGCGGTTGACCGGCAGTGGCACCGCCCCGGCCGATGGGCTGTCGGCGCTGCGTTGGCTGGCTCCAACCGCGCTGGGCATGCTGGCGGCATGGCGCTCGCGGCTGGCGGTGCTGCAAGCCCTCGGCCAGTTTGCCTGCCTGAGTTTTGCCTATGGAGCCGCAGCCCAGTTGCTTCCGGGCTGGTCGCTACCGATTGCCATGGCCGCGATCGCCGCCGCCGGACTGCTGGTATTGGGCCGCCGGGAAGGCGCCGGAGCGGAGCGGCAACTGCTGCTGCTCGGCGCAGCAGGCGTGGCGCTGTTGGCGACTACCGGGAATTCCGTCACCGCCGAATGGCAGCGTCTGTGGGGCGAAGGACTGGCCGCACCCGATGGCATAGCGCTGGCTCGCTGGACCGCCATGGCCGGACTGTTCGGCCTGTTTGCCTGGCGGGCCCGGCCTCAGGAGCTGCGTGCCAGCGGCCAGGGTATGGCGGCGCTGCTCGCCTATGGCGCTGCGGCCCAGCTGATTCCCGCGCTCGTCCTGCCGCTGGTTCCCGCCGCTGGCGTGCTGAGTCTCGCCGCTGCGCGAGGACGCCTGCCCTGGCCGACCCTCCGCATCGCCGTGCTGACGCTGTCCGCGCTGAGCGCAGCCTGGGCGCTGGTCCCGCTGGTCCGGTGGTTGATCGAAGCGGTCCTGTCGCTTGGCGGCGTCCCGATGCTGGTCGAAGCGCCGGAACTGACTGTCGTCTCCGTCCTGCGACGTCTGCTCGTACCGGCGATGCTGCTCGGCGGAGCGCTGTGGCTGCTGCGCAAGGATCTTGCCCAGCGCGGCCTGATCGCGGCGGGCGGAGCGCTGGGCGGGGCTACGATCGTCGCACTCCACTGCCTCTACCGCGCCGGGTTCGCGGCCACATTCGGCGCAGACTTCGCTGGCTACGGGCTGGGTCAGCGGCTGCTGTGGGATGGCGTGCTGCTGGCACTGTCGGCGGCGCTGTGGAAGCGGGGCACTCTGCCGCTCACCAGCCGTGCAGCCCCGGTGCTGGTCGGAATCGCCGCATTCCACTCCGCCTGGTACAGTGTGCTGCTGCACAATCCGTTGTGGAGCGCGCAGCACGTCGGCGCGCTGCCGCTGGCCAATCTGGTGCTGCCGCTGTTCGCGGCGTTGCCGCTAGCGCTGCAGCTGCTGGGCCGGATGCGTACCGACTGGGCCAGCCGGATCGACGTGCTGCTCCAGCCGGTGCTGATGGCAATGGTTGCCCTGTTCGGCTGGGCCAGCCTGCGCCAGGCCTTCCACGGCACGCTGCTGATCGATCCGGGGGTCCCCCAGCTGGAAGATATCCTGCGTTCGATCCTGGGGATCGCGCTGGCGGTCGGCTACCTGCTGTGGGGGATCCGCACGCGGCGGCACACCTGGCGGATCGCCAGTTTGGTGCTGATGCTCGCCGCCGTGGCCAAAGTGTTCCTGTTCGATGCCTCCGGCCTTGAAGGCTTGCTGCGGATCGCCAGCTTCGTCGCGCTGGGTTTCAGCCTGATCGGGATCGGCTGGCTCTATGCCCGCCAGCTGCGCCGCGAGGGGCAGTAGCGCGGCGACCGGTTGGAGAGAGCGTGCCGGACTTGGGCAAAACTGGCGGAGAGGGTGGGATTCGATATTAATCTCTATATCATTGATTTCTATTAAAATTACCTATTGCGATTGGAGCAGTGCCCCCAAGAATGCCCCCAAGAAATATGGACGCAAGCGGCAGAACTTGGACGCAGTCCGACCTTCAAATCGACCTTGATTGATGGTCCTGATTCGCTGACAGTTCGAAACGTCGGCTTCTGCGAGAGCAGCGAGGGTAGCCAAGGTTTGTCAGGACTTCATCACGACAGAACGTCTGCACCACAGTCAGTTTCAGCGGCTGTTTGCCCTCCGCCCTTGCGGCTTCGGCCTTTGGGTCAGGAAATTGCAGTTAGAATGCCAACGCTAACGCTGTCTGGTAGATCACAGCCTGATCGTTGGATGGTTCACAACGGACCAACCATTTGGCTTGGGAGAGTGTAGCTTGAGCGCCTGAGTCCTGATTGCCAAGAGGGACGAGGCCTGAATTCGATAAGATCGCGCGGGCGAAGGTTGTCCGGTTGCCTGACGCCGGAAATGGACTCGCGACTGGGAGCTGGATCCAATCCAGCACGGAATTGATCGCCCGCCCTTGTAGCAGGCCAAGTAAGGGGGCGAGGAAGAGGCGTGCCGTGACCAGCGCCGAAGTTGGATTACCAGGCAGGCCGATCACCCAGCGCCCTTGCGAACGGCCAATCCAGACCGGTTTTCCGGGTTTGATCGCCACTTTCTCGAACAACAGCTCAAGTTCCTGCTCAGAGAACATCGCCTTGGCATAGTCGCGCTCGCCAACCGATGCGCCGCCAGTCACCACCACAACGTTTGCCAGCGAAAGCGCGCGTCCAGCCAGATGCTGCAGAGCGGCCAAATCGTCCGCCCCGCTCAGCCTCGCCTCGATCCGGGCACCAAACTGCTGAGCCAACGCGGCCACGCCAAACGAAACCGATTCGGGAATTTTCAGAGGATTGTCCCGCGCCGATCCGGGCGGCGCCAATTCATCCCCAGTAGCAATGATGACCACCCGCGGTCGCTTGTAGACTGATACGGTGGCGCGATCCGCAGCTGCCAGTGTAATCATGGTGCGCGCGTCAAGTAGCGTGCCGACTGAGAGTAGAAGGTCACCTTCCGCAAAGTCGCTGGCGGCTTGACGCACATGCCAGCCTGGTCCGAACTCAGCGGTGATCGCCATTTCCGTCCCGTCTGACGTACAGTTCTCCTGCATCACCACTCGGTCGGATCCGTCAGGCATAGCGGCACCGGTGAATATCCGCACGCATTCACCTTGGCTGAGTGCCGGCGGCGGAGTCCCTCCGGCAAAGCTCTCGCCAATGATGCGCAGCCGCGCACCGACTGCAGCATCGGTATCGCGCAGCGCATAGCCATCCATTGCCGAAACCGCGCAGCGCGGCGATGCGATCACAGCGTGGATCGGTTCAGCCAGGACCCGCTCGTTCGCTTCGATCAGCTCAACATGTTCTGATCCCAGCGCCAGCACGTTTTCGGCGAGCAACGCCAGCGCCTTGTCGAATGCGATCATGCACAGACCTCGCGCAGTCGGGGCAGCGCGCCGGCGATTGAACAGGGCTTGTGACGGCTGTCGAACTCGAGTTCGAGCAGGCCGTCCCATGCATCCCGGCACGCCCCCGGTGATCCAGGGATGCAGAAGATGAACGCGTCACCGATCTGTCCGGCAAAGGCACGTGACTGCATTGTGGCGACGCCAACGGTTTGCAGGCTCTTCTGGTGAAAAGCGAACGAAAACCCGTCCATTTCCCGCCGCAGCAGCGGCTTGACCGCTTCCGGCGTGTTATCCCGTGGCGAGAAGCCAGTGCCACCGGTGGTGAGGATGATTTCGATCCCCGGTTCAGCTCGCCACGCCAGTATTTGCGCCCGGATGGCAGTGATGTCGTCCGGCACGATTGCGCGGCCGACCAGGTTATGCCCCGCTGCATTCAGCCGGTCGATCAGGAGTGCGCCCGAAGTGTCGGTTTCGATCGTGCGGGTGTCTGAAATGGTCAGCACCGCCATGCCCAGCGGATGGAAGGGCAAGGATTCGTCAATTCCAGCCAAGGATCATCCTCCGATCGATGCGAGATGCGGCGTTGCCCCGCTGTTGCCCTGGTGCAGACGGTGGCCAGGCGCCTTGGTGGCGGTAAGCGCGGCGATCCGGGCAATCAGTTCGTCCTGCTGGTTATCGGCTTGCAGCAAGGGTCGAAGATCGATGCCGTGATCGCCAAACAGGCAGAGGTGCAGTTTGCCTTGCGATGAAACCCTGAGGCGATTGCAGGAGGCGCAAAAGTCTTTGGAATAGGGTGCGATGATTCCGATCTGTCCCGGGCGGCCCGGCTGGGAATAGACCACAGCCGGCCCAGCCCCTTCCTCCCGGGCGAGGTGCTGCCAGCCCATAGCACCGAGCCTGCTGGCAATCTCGGCCCCGGCCAGATGGTGCCGTTCGAAAAAGGCGGTGTTGTCATTGGTGCGCATCACTTCGATGAATCGCAGCGAAAGATCGTGCTGCTGCACGAAGGCGATGAAGCCCTCCAGTTCGTGATCGTTGATCCCGCGCATCAGCACGCTGTTGAGCTTGACCGTGTCGATCCCCGCCGCGCGCGCGGCAGCGATGCCGTCCAGCACTTCGCTCAGCCGGTCGTGCCCTGTGATCGCGGCGAAGCGAGCGGGATCGAGAGAATCGACACTGACGTTGAGTGCATTGATCCCGGCTGCAGCATAGTCGTCGGCGCGCTCTGTCAGGCGATAGCCGTTGGTGGTCATGGCCAGGCGGCGGATGCCCGGAACCCGTGACACGGCGGCGGCAACATTGATCAATTCGCGCCGAAGGCTGGGCTCTCCGCCGGTCAACCGCACTTTCCATAGTCCCAATCGGGCAAAGGCAGTGACGAGGCGGCGCACTTCATCAACCGAAAGGTTTGCCGGCTGCCCGGCTTGCTTGCGGTAGCCATCGGGCAGGCAATAACTGCACCGGAAGTTGCAGACATCGGTCAGCGACAGCCGCAGATACTCGAAGCGCCTGCCGTGGCCATCATGGAGGGTTTGCTGCATCCTAGGCCGCCAACTCCACGCCGCTGACCCCGGCCTGCTCGGCCAGGATCGCGATGTATT
>JABFRE010000224.1 GCA_013141325.1 Novosphingobium sp. | reverse complement strand
CCGCCTTCCTGCGCGTCCGGAGCGATCCGGGCGGGATTCGCAAGACGGGAATTTGACCTCTAAGCAAGGAAAGCTGGCCATGAAGGCGCTCAGCAAGGTCACCCGGTCGATCAAACCGGCCGAGGTGGAAAAGAACTGGCATCTGATCGATGCCGATGGACTGGTGGTCGGGCGGCTCGCCGTGATCATCGCGAATCATCTGCGCGGCAAGCACAAGCCGAGCTTCACCCCCCACGTCGATTGCGGCGACCATGTGGTCGTGATCAACGCCGGCAAGGTGCGGCTGACCGGCAACAAGCTGAAGCAGAAGACCTACTACAAGCACACCGGCTATGCTGGTGGGATCAAGGAAGTGACCGCCGACAAGGTGCTGGACGGCCGCTTCCCCGAGCGTGTGCTCGAAAAGGCGGTTGAGCGCATGATTCCGCGCGGCCCGCTGGGCCGGGCACAGATGCGCGCGCTTCACCTCTACGCCAGTGCCGAGCATCCGCATGCGGGCACCCAGCCCCAGCCGCTCGACGTTGCTGCCCTCAACCGCAAGAACAAGGTGGGTGCCTGATGTCTGAAACCACTCTCACCGACCTGGCCGATCTCGGCACTGCCGCCGATGCACCGATCGCACCTGCCGCGCCCACGGCGCCGCTGCGTGAAAAGGTGATCGACGCCCAGGGCCGGGCCTATGCCACCGGTCGCCGCAAGGATGCCGTCGCCCGCGTCTGGATCAAGCCCGGTTCGGGCAAGGTCATCGTCAACGGCCGCGAACAGGACGTCTATTTCGCCCGCCCGACCCTGCGTCTGGTGATCGATCAGCCGTTCCAGATTGCTGATCGTGCCGGTCAGTATGATGTCGTCGCCACCGTCAAGGGCGGCGGCCTTTCGGGCCAGGCCGGCGCGGTCAAGCACGGCATTGCCCAGGCACTCTCGAAGTTTGAACCGGCGCTGCGCAGCGTGGTCAAGGCTGCCGGGTTCCTGACCCGCGACAGCCGCGTGGTCGAGCGCAAGAAGTACGGCCGAGCCAAGGCCCGCAAGAGCTTCCAGTTCTCGAAGCGCTAAGTCTTCCGGCCCTGCCGGTAGCGAAAGGGCGGTCCTGCGGGGCCGCCCTTTCTCGTTTCAGCCGAGCTGGCAGCGGCCGACACGCAGTCCCGTGTCCGCATTCCATTCCAGCCGGTTGTAGCTTGGCGGGGTCGAGCGCAGGCGCTGCGACAGGGTGCCGGCGCCGATCAGCCGGATCGGACGACCTTCCACCTCCAGAGACAGATCGAAGGCGTCGTGGACGTGGCCGGTCAGCACCGCGCTGGCCCCGGCCCGGACCAGTGCGGCGAGCGCTGCCTTGCCGCCGCGGGTCGAGGCTGTCGCCGTGGTATCGGCCTCCACCAGCGGATGGTGCGCGGTGACCAGCCGCAGCGGCTTGTCGGCCTGGACCGCGAGCCCGTGCAATGCAGCATCGAGATCTGCCGCGCCAATCCGCCCTTTCGACCAGTTGAGCCGGAACTGCGCACGGGCCACGGTATTGAGCGGCACCAGCGCGACATCAGCCAGATCCAGCTCACCCTCAATCGCGGCCTCCAGCGCCCGGTACCGTTCATAGGGCCGGGTGAGGCGGCGCACCATGTGATGGTAATAGGGTACGTCGTGGTTTCCGGGCTCCAGCGTGACCGGAACCGGGACACTTTCCAGCCATTCCTGCGCCAAGGCGAATTCGCGCGCCGAACCCCGCATGGTCAGATCGCCGGTGCAGATCACGGCGGCGGGGCGTTCGCGCTTAACCTCGGCCAGAAACCAAGCCAGCGCGTCGCGGTCTTCGTAGCCGAAGTGCAGGTCGCTGACGTGGTAAAGAACCGTTGATGCAGCCATCACACCCGTCCGCTCAGGATCAGCCAGGCCGAGCCGGCGTTGAGCGCGCTGTAACCGGCATAGACGAGCGCCCACAGGTTTGATCCCCCGGCGGCCAACAGCATCGCGCCAAGCAGCACGGCAAATTCCACCATCAGACTGGCCTTTCCGCCCAGCGGCCGGAACAGTGGCGGGACGGCGCCAAGGAGCCGGTGGCGGCTCTCGAGCACGGCCTTGTGCAGACCGAAATTGGCGACGCCGAACAGGAAGGTCAGAAACAGGGCCATGCTGGGCTTATGCCATGCGCTTCACAGGCGCACTTGGCAATCGGCGGCGCGGGTCACCGCCCGGCCATGGCCTTGGCTCTGGACAGGTACGTTCGCCCGATCCGCACGGTCGATCCGTCCTCCAGCTCGGCCGACCAGACGCCCAACCCGTCGTGGCGCAGGCCAGTGATCCGGTCGCGCCGCAGGATGGTCGAGCGGTGCAGGCGGATGAAGCGCTGCGGATCGAGCCGTGCTTCCAGTCCCGAAACGGTCTGAAGCAACAGGTAGCTGCGGCTGGCCCCGTCCTTCTGGCCGACATGGAGCCGGACATAGTCGCGCTCGGCATCGATCCGGTCGACATCGGTGGCGGCGACACGCAACAGTTCGGAACGGTGTGGCACCCAGAACTCGCTGATCCAGTTGCCTTGCCCGGCAGCGCGGCTGCCACGCCGGGCAAGCGCGCGCGCAATCGCCCGTTCCAGCCGGTCGGGGGTAACTGGCTTCAGCACATAGTCGACCGCGTCGAGATCGAAGGCTTCGACTGCGAACTGATCGTGCGCGGTAACAAAAATCACTGCTGGCGGGCTGTTGGCACCAACCAGCGCGCGCGCCACCGCCAGTCCGTCCAGCTCGGGCATGGTCATGTCGAGCAGCAGCAGATCGGGTGCGAGCTGCGCGATCGCGGACAACGCGGCCGCGCCATCCTGGGCGGTGCCGACCACTTCGATCCCGGCCAGGCTGCGGCAGATGTGTTGCATCCGTTCGAGCGCGAGTGGCTCGTCGTCGACCACCAGGGTGCGCAAAACGGCGGCGTCAGACATGGCGCTCAAGCGGAAGGTGGATCACCGTGCGCCACCCTCCTCCGGGCCGCGCGTCCGACTCCACCGCTGCGGCATCGCCATAGCGTGCCGCGAGGCGGTCGCGGACATTGGCGAGGCCGATCCCGAAGCCGCCCCCGCTCTTCGTGCCGCTGCCGCCGGGGCCATCGTCCGACACCTCGATCGCCAGCTGCCCATTCTCCTCGCGTGCCGTGATCCGGATCGTCACCGCGCGGATTACCGGAGAAACGCCGTAACGCACCGAGTTTTCGACCAGCGGCTGGAGGATCATCCCCGGCACCCGCGCGTCGGCCAGCGCCGCGGGCAAGTCGATCGCCACGCGCAGCCGTTCGGGAAAACGAGCCGCCTCGATTTCCAGATATAGCTGCTGCTGCGCAACCTCCTGCTCCAGCGCCAGATCGGCACTGGGATCGCCAGCCAGGCTGCGGCGGTAGAAGTTCGAAAGCGTCTGGATCATCTGTTCAGCGGCATCGCTCTTGCCGGTCATCACCAGCGCCGACAGCGAATTGAGCGTGTTGAACAGGAAGTGCGGGTTGACCTGATAGCGCAGACTGCGCAGCTCGGCCGCCTTGGCGGCGCGCCGGTATTCGCCTTCGCGGCGTTCGGCGGCGCGGGCCTGTTCGGCGTTGACCAGTGCAAAATAGAGTGCCGCCCAGGCAAGCAGCAAAAAATAGCGCCCGAGCGCCAGATCGGTCAGCTGCCGCCAGCGAATGTCCTCGCGGGTTTGCGCATCGATCGTGATCGCCGCCTCGGCCTGCTCCTGCTGGGCGATAGTCGGGATCGCCGGGGTTGGTTGCGGCACCGGAACCGGCGGCGTTGCCGTGCCGTATGCTTCGGCGGCTGCCGGTTCGCGGTCGATCGGATCGACCAGCAGGTTCCCGGCTTCGTCGCTGCGAATCCGCAGCCCGTCGCGCGCGCCGATCTGGGCCGTCGCCTGCTCTTCGATCGAGGCGAAGACCCATTGATTGATGAAGGCCAGCAGCAGCGAGGCCGGCAGCGCAACCAGCAGCACCGCCGCCGCCTTTTCCCGGATCGGTCGCGGATCAAGCAACCGCAGCAGCGGCCACAGTCCGGCCGTGACCGCCATCGAGGCCAGGATCACCACCGCCCGACGCCATAGCAGCGCGTCGTAGAGCTCCAGCCCGACCAACCATCCGCGCAACGTAGCAATGACGAAATAAGCCAGCCACACCGCCGCAATCGAGGCAAGCACGATGCGAACGGGAACGCGTGCGGGCTGGGCGGAACGGAACTCCATTGCGCTGGCGACCATAGCCTGAGCCAAGCGCCGCGGGCCAGCGGCTTCGTCGGGCCGGGAAGCACTTTGGTCGATGGAAGGCAAGATTGGCCGTGTGCCGGGTCGGCTCGAACACCGGATCATGATAGTCGGCTTCGAACAGGGCATTCGGCACCACTTCCTGATCGACGCTGCCGCCGCATTCGGCAACCGGAGCAAACAGGCCTTCGGAGGCGTAGACCGATTCGGCCACCAGAGCGGCTACGATCGGACGGACTTGCCCGCGTCTGGCACTGGTTAGAACCGGGATGTCGGCAGATGCGGAGTGCGGCGCACTTGCTGCGGCAAACCGCCGCTCTGCCTCACGCGGGACCAAGACGAGATCGTCGACCATCGCGCCTATTTGGCAGTCGGCATACCCGGCAGTACCTGCAATGAACGCCGCCAAAGCCAGCAGGACTGGGGCGCCATTGGCGATCCAGTCGCGAAGGAATACAGCCGCGCCAAGAGCGCCGACGACCGCGCCGACAACGCGTGGCTGCAAGCCCGGGTGGAATCCGACCTCAGGTTCCCAGCAGATGCTCTTTGGCGATCTTCTCCTGCCACACCAGCGGGGCGAGGCGGTGGACGTTGTTGCCTTCGCTGTCGACCGCGACGGTCACCGGCATGTCCTCGACCGTGAATTCGTAGATCGCTTCCATGCCCAGATCCTCGAAGGCGACCACTTTCGCCTCGCGGATCGCCCGAGAGACCAGATAGGCTGCCCCGCCGACCGCCATCAGATAGGCGACCTTGTGCCTGGCGATGCAATCGACCGCGCCCTGCCCGCGTTCGGCCTTGCCGATCATGGTCAGCAGCCCGAGATCGAGCATCATGTCGGTGAACTTGTCCATCCGGGTGGCGGTGGTCGGACCGGCCGGGCCGACCGCCTCGCCCATCACCGGGTCAACGGGACCGACATAATAGATCGCGCGGTTCTTGAAATCGACCGGCAGGGCCTCTCCCTTGGCCAGCATGTCCTGGATCCGCTTGTGTGCGGCATCGCGCCCGGTCAGCATCTTGCCGTTCAGCAGCAGCCGGTCGCCCTGTTTCCAGCCTTCCACTTCGGCGCGGGTCAGCGTGTCGAGGTTGACCCGTTTGGCGGCGGCATCGGGCTGCCAGTGGACATCGGGCCAGTCTTCGAGTTTCGGCGTTTCAAGGAATGTGGGTCCCGATCCATCCAGCGTGAAGTGGGCGTGGCGGGTGGCCGCGCAGTTGGGGATCATCGCCACCGGCTTGCCCGCGGCGTGGCAGGGCGCGTCATAGATCTTGACGTCGAGGATGGTGGACAGCCCGCCCAGCCCCTGCGCACCGATACCCAACGCGTTGACCTTGTCGAAAATCTCGATCCGCATCGCCTCGATATCGCTCGTCGCCCCGCGCGCTTTCAGCTGGGCCATGTCGATCGGTTCCATCAGGCTTTTCTTGGCGAGCATCATGCAGTGCTCCGCCGTGCCGCCGATGCCGATCCCCAGCATGCCCGGCGGGCACCAGCCGGCGCCCATCTGGGGGAGCATTTCCAGCACCCATTCGACCACGTTGTCGCTGGGGTTCATCATCCTGAACTTGGACTTGTTCTCGCTGCCGCCGCCCTTGGCCGCGACGTCGATCGAGACGGTCTTGCCCGGCACCATCTCCACGCTGAGCACGCACGGGGTGTTGTCGCGGGTGTTGCGCCGGGTAAAGGCCGGATCGGCAAGCACCGAGGCGCGCAGCTTGTTCTCGGGGTTGAGATAGGCGCGGCGCACCCCTTCATCGACCACGTCCTGCAAAGAACGCGTCGATTCCAGCCGGCAATCCTGACCCCACTGGATGAAGACGTTTACGATTCCGGTGTCCTGGCAGATCGGGCGGTGCCCTTCGGCGCACATCCGGCTGTTGGTCAGGATCTGGGCGATCGCGTCCTTCGCCGCCGGGCCCTGCTCCGCCGTGTAGGCCTCGCCCAGCGCGCGGATGTAATCCATCGGGTGGTAATAGCTGATGTATTGCAGGGCATCGGCCACGCTTTCGATCAGGTCTTCCTCGCGGATCGTTACCATTGCGGACATCGCTTGCTCCATCGCTGTACCGGCCAATCCGGCCCCCTTAGGACTGCGTACCACCGTCGTCAAAGCGCTTGGCGCGGACAAGAGCTTCGCTTAGAAGGCAACGGATTGCCATGCTGTGTTAACTGTGCAATACAGTGCGGCCCAAAGGGTTGGATGAATGACCATTACTGCCGAACGCACCGATTTCACCGCTGCCCGCAGAGCGATGATCGACAGCCAGCTGCGCGTCAGCGGCGTCAACGCGCCGTGGCTGCTCGATGCGGTGGCGCGCGTTCCGCGTGAAGATTTCGTTCCCGCAGCCGCGCGCGGCCACGCCTATATCGACCGGGCCATTCCGCTGGACGCCGCGCATGCGCTTCCCGCACCGCTGGTCCACGGGCTTATGCTCACCCATGCCGAGCCGCGCAGTGATGACCGGGTGCTACTGGTCAGTTGCGGCAGCGACTATCTCGCCGCGCTGGTAGGTCCGATGGTAGCCACGCTTGACGTGGTTTCCGCTGCCGACGCGGCGGCGCGGACCAAGGGCATGGGTCAGTATTCGCTGATTCTGATCGATGGCGCGATCGAACAGCTTCCCGTCGGGCTGGCGGGCGAGCTGGCCGAAGGCGGCCGGATCTTGACCGGGCTGGCATCGCGCAGCGTGACCCGGCTGGCGCTGGGCCGCAAACTCGGCGGTGCCGTGTCTCTGCTGCCGATCACCGATATCGGCATTCCCCTGCTTGGCGAATTTGCCGCCCCCAAGAGCTGGAGCTTCTGAACATGCGCACCTCCCATATTGCCCTGCTGATCGGGGTTGCGCTGGTCGGCAGCCCGGCCCAGGCGGATGACCTGCGCGGCGCGCTGACCATGGCCTACAACACCAATCCCACGCTTCAAGGCGCCCGTGCTCAGCAGCGTGCGGTGGACGAAGGAGTGCCGATTGCGCGCTCCGCCGCGCTTCCTTCGGTCAGCGGCACGGCCAACCATACCGAATTTCTCCATTCCACCGGTTCCAGCCCGCTCGCGCCCGATCGTCGCCTCGACCTCAGTCTCGACGCAGGGATGTCGCTCTACGCCGGTGGGGCAATCCGCAATTCGGTGCGCGCGGCGCGGACCCGGGTCGAAGCCGGCCAGGCCGATCTGCGCGGCGTCGAGAGCGGGGTCTTCACGCAGGCCGTCGCGGCCTACATGGACGTGATTCTCAACGAAGCGGTGGTCGGGCTCAACCGCAGCAATGTCGACCGGCTCAAGGTCAACCTGCAGGCCACCCGCGACCGGTTCGAGATCGGCGATCTGACCCGCACGGACGTCGCCCAATCGGAATCGCGCCTCGCGCTGGCTGAGGGTCAGACCCGCGGGGCCGAAGCGAACCTGATTTCGGCGCGCGAACGCTACATCCAGGTGATCGGCAAGGCGCCCGAAGCGCTTGAGCCGCCCCCGCCGCTGCCGGGAATGCCAACGTCGGTCGATGCTGCGGTGCAGGTCGCGCTGGACAGCAACCCCGATCTTATCGCCGCGCGCGAGCGCAGCAAGGCTGCGGGGTTTGATACCTCTGCATCGGGCGCCGACCGACTTCCCAAGATCAGCGTCTTCGCCGGGGCCGATCGCGGCGACTACCTGGGCAGCAACAAGGTCCCCGGCCAAGTTCAGGCCACTACCAGCTCGCAGGTCGGTATTCGTGCCACCATTCCCCTGTTCCAGGGCGGCCTGCCGGCGGCCCGGCGGCGCCAGGCTCAGGCCCGCGAAGGCGCCACGCTCGAGCAGGAGATCGGCACCGAGCGCGAAGTGATCGCCGCAACCCGCGCCGCCTACGCCAGCTGGCAGGCCACGACCGAGATCATCACCTCTTCGCAGACCGCAGTGGACGCGGCGTTGCTCAGCCTTGAGGGGGTTCGGGCAGAGAATACCGTGGGCAATCGCACCATTCTCGACATCCTCAATGCCGAGAACGAATTGCTCAACGCTCAGGTCCAGCTGGTGACCGCCAAGCGCAATGCCTATGTTGCCGGGTTCAGCCTGCTGTCGGCGATGGGCAAGGCCGAGAGCCGCGATCTGGGGCTGGACGGGGGCGCGTTCTACGATCCCGACACCAATTACAACCGGGTGAGGAATGCGATCTGGGACTGGAGCAGCGATCCCGCGCCCAAGGCCCAGTCGACGCGCACCGTTGACACCAAGGCCCAGGACGGTTCAGTAACCACCAAGTGAATCGGTCCCGTTTCGGGACGGCGTGGAGATGGGGCGATGCGCCAGGCTGGAGAACCGTCGGTCGAGGAAATCCTCGAATCGATCAAGAAAGTCATTGCGCGCGACAATCGCGCCGGTGCCGCTGAAGAGCGGCGCGAGCGAGGCGAACGGGGAGTGATCCGCCCTGCCGCAGTGCTGGACGACGCCGTCAACGACGATGAAGTGCTCGATCTGGCCGCCGAAGACGCGCTCGTTGACGACGATGACGCTCCGGTCGCCGAAGGTCCGCTGCTGACCGAGGACGTCACCAGCTCAATGCGCGATTCTCTGACCGCGCTGGCCATGCTGGCCGAACCCCCGGCCGCGCCACAGATTGTCCGCTCCGGCGAAACCTCGCTGGAGGGGTTGACGCGCGAACTGCTGCGCCCGGCGCTGGCTGAGTGGCTCGACAAGAACCTGCCGCCGCTGGTTGAGCGGATGGTCGCATCGGAAATCGCCCGGATCGTGGGCAAGCGCGGCTAAGGCGTCTCCGCCTGCAATCAGGGCTATCAGCCCCGCGAGAGTCGCGCTAACCAAGGTCGCATGACCAAGACATCCATAGCGCTAGGCGCGCTGGCATTCGCCCTGTTTGCAAGTCCCGCAGCAGCCCAATCCGCCAAGCGGGCAATGACCCCGCAGGACCTGATCACGCTGAAGCGGGTCGGGGCTCCGGCAGTCTCGCCGGATGGCAAATGGGTGGTGTGGCAGCAGACCGACACCGATCCTGCCAGCTACAAGCGCAGCACCGGGCTGTGGCGGGTCGCCGCCAAGGGCGGGTCACCCGAACGGATCGCCGATCTCGCCGATGCGGGCGAAAATTCCCCGGCCTTCAGCCCCGACGGTACGCGGCTCTATTTCCTGTCCGACAAGGCGGGCAAGGACCAGATCTGGACACTCGACCTGTCCGCACCGGGCGCCGCCCCAGTGCAGGCCAGCGATTTCAAGACCGATGTCGCGGGCTTTCTGCTGTCACCCAACGGCCAGCGGGTGTTGGTCTGGGGCGACGTCGGGCGCGACTGCCCGACGCTGGGCTGCGACAAGAGCGGCGATACCAGCCAGCCCGGCCCCGGCAGCGGCCGCCACTTCAAGGACGGCGCCGGTTTCGTGCGGCACTGGGATCAATGGGAAACGCCAGGCAACTACAGCCGCGGCTTTGCCTTCTCGCTGGGCGCGGACGGCAAGGTGGTCGGCGAGGCCATCGCCTCGCTCGACGGGCCGGAAGGCAAGTTGACCGGGGACACGCCGACCAAGCCTTCGGGCGGGGCCGAGGAATTGGCCTGGGCGGCGGATTCGAACAGCGTGTTCTTCGTCGCCCGCCAGGCGGATCGCAGCGAGCCGCTGTCGACCGATACCAATATCTGGCATGCGATGCTGGACGGCAAGCCGCCGCACAGCCCGACGCTCGCCAACAAGGGCAGCGACACGCTGCCCGCCCCCTCGCCCGACGGCAAATGGCTGGCCTGGGCGGCAATGGCTCGCGCCGGATACGAAGCCGACCGGCTGGTGGTACAGGTGATGAATCTGGAAACCCACGAAAAGCGGGCTCTGACCGCCAACTGGGACCGGTCGGTTGGCTCGATTGCATGGACCCCGGATTCGAAGGCGCTGATCGTTACCGCCGAGGATGTGCTCGACAATCCGGTATTCCGGATCGACTTGGCCAGCGGAACGCCGACCCGGCTCAAGCTCGCCCCCAAAGGCCTGAGCGAGGGGCATCTGGTCAATGTGACGCCGCTGAAGGACGGCAGCCTGGTCTTCACCCGCGATGCCATCGCCAACCCGGCCGAGGTCTACGTTGCGGCACCGGGCAAGCCCGCCCGCGCGCTGAGCCACGCCAACGACGCCACATTCGCAGCGTTCAATCCGGTCACTTCAACCCGCTTCAGCTTTGCCGGGGCGAACGGCGACACCGTCTGGGGGCAGATCCACAAGCCGGCCGGCGCGGCTGGCAAATTGCCGGTGCTGCTGTTCGTTCACGGCGGACCGCAGGGAACCTATAACGATGGCTGGTCATTCCGCTGGAACCCGCGGACCTTTGCCGCGCAGGGTTATGCCGTGCTTTCGGTCGATTTTCACGGGTCGACCGGGTACGGTCAGGCCTTCACCGATGCGATCCGCAGCGATTGGGGCGGCAAGCCGCTGGAAGACCTGCAAAAGGGTCTGGCCGCAGCGGTGGCGAAGGATCCCGCGCTGGATGGTGACAGGGCTTGTGCGCTCGGCGCCTCCTATGGCGGCTACATGATGAACTGGATCGAGGGCAAATGGGCCGACCGGTTCAAGTGCCTGGTCCAGCACGACGGAGTCTTCGATGCTCGCGCCATGGCCTATGAAACCGAAGAGTTGTGGTTCGACGAGTGGGAGCACGGCGGCCACCCTTATTACGAAGCGCCCGACGCATTCGAGAAGTGGAACCCGGTGAACCACGTCGACAAATGGAAAACGCCGATGCTGGTCATCACCAGCGAGAAGGATTTCCGTATTCCCTATACCCAGGGTCTGGCAGCCTTCACCGCGCTTCAGCGTAGGCAGGTTCCGTCCGAGCTGCTGGTCTTCCCGGACGAAAACCACTGGGTGTTGAAGGCGAAGAACTCGCTGCAATGGCACCAGACCGTGATGAGCTGGCTGGACCGCTGGCTGCGCCCGGCGAAATAGCCGCCGATGCCCCGCCCCGATCCCGCGCTGCTCGATCCGGCGCGCTATCCCTTCGCGCTGGAGACAACCACCCGCTTTGCCGATATCGATCCCAACCAGCACCTCAACAACGTGGCGCTGGCGGCGATGATGGAAGATGCGCGGGTGCGCTTCAACATGGCGATCGGCAGCGCCGTGCGAATCGGCGAACGGCGGGCGATGGTAGCCAGCGTAGGCATGGAATACCTCTCGCAGGGCCATTTCCCCGATCCGGTCACTGTCCACTGCGGGATCGAGTGCGTGGGGCGCAGCAGCTGGACCATCGTTCAGCTGCTGGCGCAGAACGGCCGGGCGGTGGCCTTCGCCCGCTCGGTGATCGTCGCGATTGCCGATGATCGCCCCGCCCCTGTACCGGACGATTTTCGGGCCGCGCTGCTGGACGGATGGGGTCTGAAGGGATGAGCGCGGATCCGGGCGGATTGGCCAAGGCCCGCGCCGCGATGACGGCGGTGGGGAACGACCGTGTGCGCCGCCACATCTTCCTCTGTGCCGAATCCGATAAGGGGTCTTGCTGCGCGCGCGCGGTCGGGACCCCGGCCTGGAAATACCTCAAGAAGCGGATCGCCGAGCTAGGTCTCGAGGATGTTGCCCGAACCAAGGCCGATTGCCTGCGGGTCTGCGCGGCGGGGCCGGTGGCGGTGGTCTGGCCCGAGGGGGTCTGGTACCATTCGTGCACCGAGCCGGTGCTCGAGCGGATCATCCAGGAACACCTGATCGGCGGGCAGCCGGTGGAGGAATTCCGGCTCTAGTCCCCGTCCCGTTCCCAGTCGCGCACCGCCTCATCGTGGCCGCTGCCGCTGGACAGGAACAGCAGGCTCATCAGCGCGCCGGTCATCATGGTCATGGCGGCAATGCCCAGCGCGGCGGCGATGTAGAAATGGATCGAGACCAGCCCCAGCCCGCTCCAGAACCAGGCCAGCGCCGCCGCCGCAATCAGCACCGAGGCCAGCGCCCACCAGCGCATCATCCGGCGAAACCGGGCCCAGGCGAAATCCGATGCGGGGCTGTCATCAAGCGGCGAACGGCTCATGATCCGGGCCATGCGCGC
>JABFRE010000136.1 GCA_013141325.1 Novosphingobium sp. | reverse complement strand
CTGCGGGTGCTGTTCGCCGAGCTGACCCGGATCTGCAACCACATGCTCAACATGGGGTCGCACGTGATGGACGTCGGCGCGATGACGCCGAACCTGTGGATGTTCGAAATTCGCGAGGATTGCCTCAACTTCTTCGAACGCGCTTCGGGCGCGCGGATGCACAGCGCGTGGTTCCGCCCCGGCGGGGTGCACCAGGACGTGCCGCAGGCGCTGCTCGACGATATCGGGGTGTGGCTCGACAAGCGGATGCCGACCCTGTTCGAAGACGCGATGAGCCTGGTGGTCGACAACCGCATCTTCAAGCAGCGCAATGTCGATATCGCCAAGGTCAGCAAGGAAGACGCGCTGGCCTGGGGCTTCTCCGGCCCGATGATCCGCGCTGCCGGCATTCCGTGGGATCTGCGCAAGAGCCAGCCCTACGACGTCTATGACCGGATGGACTTCGAGATCCCGGTCGGCACCAACAGCGACTGCTATGACCGCTTCATGGTCCGCGTTGAGGAAGTGCGCCAGTCGGCCCGGATCATGAAGCAGTGCCTGGCCGAAATGCCGCAGGGACCGGTAGCTTCGGACGACCGCAAGGTCTCACCGCCCAAGCGGGCCGAGATGAAGCAGTCGATGGAAAGCCTGATCCACCACTTCAAGCTCTACACCGAAGGCTTCCACGTGCCCGCCGGTGAGGTTTACGTGGCGACCGAAAGCCCCAAGGGCGAATTCGGCGTGTACCTCGTCTCCGACGGCAGCAACAAACCCTACCGCTGCAAGATCCGCCCGACCGCCTTCAGCCACCTTCAGGCGATGGACTTCATGTGCAAGGGCCACATGCTGCCCGACGCGACAGCGATCCTGGGCGCGATCGACGTGGTGTTCGGGGAGTGTGACCGGTGAGCCCAGCAAACCGATGGACAATGGGTGGAGGCGCAACGGTGTTCGTACTGGTTGCGATCTTGTTGTGGCGAGACCTTCGAATGCCCGGTGAAACCGGATGGAATGTTCTGCTTGGGCTAATGGTAGTGGGACTGCTTGTGGCCGCATACTTTTTGCAGAAGTTTTTCAAACGACACATTGGCGAAATCGGCGAAGCCCGTTTTGACACGCGAAATTCGAGCGAGAAAGACAATGGCTGACCGTCATCTCGAACCCGATAGCCCCGAACTGCGCGCGCGGTGGGGCAAATTTGCCTGGACCAAGGACAACGCGGCCAAGGCGAAGGAGATCGTCGCACGCTATCCTGAGGGGCGGCAGCGTTCGGCGGTGATGGGCCTGCTCGATCTGGCCCAGCGCCAGGTTGGCGAGGAAACCAAGACTCAGGGCTGGCTGCCGATCCCGGTGATGGAATATGTCGCCGCGCAGCTCGCCATGCCGATCATCCGGGTGGTCGAGGTTGCGAGCTTCTATACCATGTACAACCTGGTCCCGGTGGGCCGGTTCCACGTCCAGGTCTGCGGCACCACGCCGTGCATGCTGCGCGGGAGCGACGACATCCTGGCCGCCTGCAAGAAGCGGGGGATGGCCAAGGGCCACACCAGCGATGATGGCCTGTGGACGCTGACCGAAGTCGAATGCATGGGCAACTGCGCTTCGGCGCCGATGGTCCAGATCAACGACGACAACTACGAAGACCTGACCGCCGACCGGCTCGACAAGGTGCTCGATGCGCTGGCGGCGGGCAAGACGCCCAAGGCCGGAACGCAGGATCCGAGGCGGCATACCGTTGAGCCCGTGGGCGGGCCAACCACGCTGAAGGATATGGTCAAGGCCAACCACGATTACCGGGGGGAATGGTGATGCCCAAGTCAGCAAAAGCCGGCATCCCGCTTATCGGCATTATCTTCCTGCTGTTGGCGGTCTTCAAGTTTGTCAACGGCGGGAACTGGGTTGTCTGGGCAATCCTGGGTTGCCTGTTTGGTGGCCTCGGAATCTTCAGTTCGAACCGGTCGGGAGGTGACCAGCCGTGAGCCTCGCCGATAAGGACCGCATCTTCACCAACCTCTACGGATACCAACCGTGGACCCTGAAGGCCGCCCAGGCGCGGGGCGATTGGGACGATACCAAGACGCTGATGGCCCGCGGGCAGGATGCGATTATCGAGGAGATCAAGGCCAGCGGCCTGCGCGGGCGCGGCGGGGCGGGGTTCCCCACCGGCCTCAAGTGGTCGTTCATGCCCAAGGAAAGCAAGGACGGCCGCCCCAGCTTTCTGGTGATCAACGCCGACGAATCCGAACCCGGAAGCTGCAAGGACCGTGAGATACTGCGCCACGATCCGCACAAGCTGATCGAAGGCGCGCTGGTCGCCGGTTACGCGATGCGCGCGCGCGCCGCCTATATCTACATCCGCGGCGAATATATCCGCGAGGCTGAGGTGCTGTCCGCCGCCGTCGCCGAGGCCTATGCCGCCGGACTGATCGGCAAGAACGCCAGCAAATCGGGCTATGATTTCGACGTCTTCGTCCACCGCGGCGCGGGCGCCTATATCTGCGGCGAAGAAACCGCGATGATCGAAAGCATCGAGGGCAAGAAGGGC
>JABFRE010000127.1 GCA_013141325.1 Novosphingobium sp. | reverse complement strand
TGGTCGGGGAGACAGGATTCGAACCTGCGACCCTCTGCTCCCAAAGCAGACGCGCTACCGGGCTGCGCCACTCCCCGACCTGGGGTGTCCGTTCGCTGGTGGGCCCGGCAGGACTCGAACCCGCGACCTAGCCGTTATGAGCGGCCAGCTCTAACCAACTGAGCTACAGGCCCACGACGAACGCGAGGGGGCCTAGCCCGCGCCGGACCATTACGCAAGATCGACCGCCGCCATAATCTCGCGCACCGAAGTCGGCGCCACCTGGCGTTGACGCAGATAGGCGAAAACCCCGCGCCACCAGTCATACAGCGCGTCGAGATCGTCCTCGGTCTTGACGTAGGGGGTATAGCCCGGCGCCAGCGAGGGGCTGTGGAACGAAAAGACCAGCACCGGCAGCCCCTGATCCACGGCAATGTCGATCCCGCGGATCGCCTCGGTCAGGGTGACGCCTTCCGGGGTCAGCGGAATCCGTTCCATCAGGCCCAGCCGCGCAAACACGCCGCGCAGCCACGGCACCCGCCACATCCGGGGATAGAGCCAATCGCCCAGCTGGCGCAGCACGCCCCAATAGACCGTGGTCAGCGGCAGCTCCAGCAGGCGGCGCTTGGCATCGATCCACCATGGGGTCAGCGGCAATTGGCGGAAATTTGGCCCACCGGCATAGCTGTAGTCGAACTTGGAGCGCGCGGAGCTGTCGATCGCGATGCCGCCATCGGCCAGGATCGCGGCGGTGTTGGGCCCCACGCCGTAGCGGCCCGCCCGGTAGATCAGCGGGATCGCGCCGAAGTTCAGCTCGATCGCGCCGCGCAGGCGGTTGAATTTCGCGCGTTCAAGAGATTCCGGAAGATTGCCGGCGAAGCTGTTGTGTTCGCTCACGTCCTCTTCGTGGGGCGGGCTGACCCAGGGGTGCAGCTGGACCCCGATTTCGGCCCGGCCAGCCTGGACCGCATCGCGCAGGATGTCCGCCGCGGCGGTGGAGGTGGCTATCGGGTAGTCGACCAGATAGATCGGCACCACGCCCGCTCCTTCGCAGAATTGCTGGAACCGGGCGAGGCGGGCGACGGTGTGGACAGTGTGACCCGACCGCTGGATCGGCTGGGACCAGTCAAACTCTTCCTCGGTATCGACCGTCAGCACGAAACGCTGGCCGAATCCGGCGGCGAAGCGCACTTCGCTGCCCGGTGCAGGATGGTCGGTGATGCGGCTGTTCGCCACGGTCTGGAATTGTCCCTTGTCAACGTCCTGCCGCGGCCCGGTCCTGCGCTACCCGGCTTCGGCGGACCCCTCGCTATGGTCGGATCCGCTTGCGGTCAAGCTTGGCAGTATCAGCCGCAGCCGTGTGCCCTTGTGGAGCAGTACACCGCCGGCGGCCTTGGCCTCGGCCGCGACCAGCCGCAATGCGAATCCCACCCCGAACACCCCGGCCGAAACCACCTGCGGAATGGCGCCGGCCGAGGCCTGGAACAGCTCCGGCTCGCTGCGCGCCACCAGCGTCGCGGGCAGGGCGGCATCGACCCGCACTGCCCCGTGGCGTTGACGCAGCCGCAGCTTGAGCACTTCGCCCGGAGCGGAAACCCCGGCCAGCGTCGCCAGCAGCCGCCAGACGATCCGTTCCACCTCGATCTGCGCCAGCGGCACCGTCAGTGCCTCACCCTCGTTCTTGAGCGCAAAGCCGCTGCCGCGCTGGCGGGTGTGGGCGGCCAGCTGCGTCACGGTCGCTTCGACCACGTTGGTCAGGTTGGTCGTGCCCTCCTCCAGCGCGATGGCCCCGCCGTCCAGTTTGGCCAGCCGCTCCAGCTCTTCGAAGGCGGCCAGCATCCGCGCGGCATCGCCGGCGATCGCGGCGGCCAGCGCCCGGTATTCGTGGGGCGTAGTGCCGAAAAGCTGCTGCTGGATGATCTCGGCAAAGCCCTGGATCGCGTTCACCGGAGTGCGCAGCTCGTGCAGCGCCTGGCGGATCCGGTCGGCCTGGCTGTCCTGCACCGGGACCAGCGGCGGCGGCCCGGCGGTAGCGCTGGCCGGGCGGCGCATCCGTCCGCGCCAGCCAAGATGCCGCCCGGTCAGCGGATCGAACCACGGCGCGGCATCGACCTGCCAGGTGCCTGCCAGCGCCGGAGCGCCTTCCAGCTCAAGCGCCACGGCGCGCAGCGGCTGGCGCCGCTTGAGCGCCTCGGCCAAGCCGGGCGCGGCCAGGCCGGACAGCGACAGGCCGGTAACCATCGGCGCAACCCCGGGATCGCTCCACACGATCCGCGCTGCGGCGTCGGTCGCAAAATCGAAGGCCCGCAGCACGCCCGACAGGTGCAGCACGTGTTCCTCACCCAGCGGCAGGCGCGGCGAATCGCCGATCGGCAGGTGGTCGACCGTCTGCTTGGCGCGGCGATAGGCCTCGATCCGGCGGACGATCGCGCCGATCCCTTCGCCGTCGGCGGGCCGGTCCGGGGCAGGCTGCGAGGGAAGTTCCTGCGGTCGCGCAACAGCGGCATCCGTCGCGGCGACGGCGGCCGGGGGCAGGGCGCGGCTGTGCACGCCGAGCCGC
>JABFRE010000219.1 GCA_013141325.1 Novosphingobium sp. | reverse complement strand
ACCCTTGACCCCGGAAGCCGAGCGCACAGCGCCCAGCGCGGCATCAACCGCCGCCGCATCAGGCGAAGAGAACTGGATGGTGAAGGTGCTCACCTTGGCTTCTTCGGTAGGTTCGGGAGTGGGTGAGGCCGAGGCCGAGGCTTCAGGCGTCGTTGCCTTGGGCTTCTGCTCGGCCGCCTGCCCGGCAGCGATCAAGGCCGCCAGCGCCGGATCGATCGATGGCCGCACGTTAAGCGTGGTGTCGGGCTTGAGCAGGCCCTGCTCCAGCGCATCGGCATAGATCCGGTCGATCCGGACCACGGCGTCGGCCAGCATCTTGGGAACCCCGGCCTCGTCGTTGGCGCTCAGCTCGAAACTGCCCAGCCAGGTGTTGTCGGGGCCATAGCGCGCCGTGAACTGCCCGCGCACCGGGCCGCCGGGCCATTGCCGCTCCAGCCGGGCTTCGGGAATTATCACGTCGGCAGCGCCGAACTGGTCCAGCACATTGCGCCACCAGGCGCGGCTGCGCCGTCCGGGCTGGCCGGCCGTGATCAACAGCGATTCGCCGTTGGCACCGGCCGGGCGCACATAGTCGATCGGGCTGGTTCCGGCGCGAAAATGGGCCCAGGCCGCCTGCCACGGCCCCTTCACTTCGAACACCTGCGCCGCGCCGCCGGAAAACAGCACCGGAATCACTACCATTGGCGCCGAATGGGCTCGCTTGCCGCCGCCGCCGATATATTGCCCGGCTCGCGCGCGATCGAACACGACGCCCAGCGTGGCGATATAGCGGTGCGGGCCGATCTGTTCCTTCTGGATCACGATCGAGGAGACCATCGACTGAATCTGGCCCTCTCCCATCGCCGGGCCGCCCGCCTTGGCCCAAGCGAGCTTTGCCGCCTGCTGCCAGCCGCGAAGCCGCGCATCCTCGCCGTTCTTGCCGGTAGTATTGACCTCTACCTCGTCGATCTGGATGTCGCTGGTGCTGGCCACAGGAATGATCCCGCGATCGCCTTCAACCTGCGCGATCAGCCGTGCCGATCCGATCAGCGCCAGCGCAGCCGCCAGAGCAAAGACCAGCCCGCCCACCAGCAAAGCGGCAGGACCGGGGCGCCAGTTTCGCGCGGGAGGATCGATCAGGGCAGGTGTCATCGGGGAAAACCGCCTGCCTTTTGCCCAAACGGTCATGGAAATCCAAGCGGGAAAAGGCTAGAGCGCGCGCAATGTCTGAAAAGAGCTACAGCTACGAGCAAGCCGGGGTCTCGATTGCCGCCGGAAATGCGCTGGTCAAGGCCATCGGCCCCTTGGCAAAGGCCACCGCGCGCGCCGGCGCCGACGCCGAACTGGGCGGCTTTGGCGGGTTCTTTGATCTCAAGGCGGCGGGCTACGCCGATCCGCTGCTCGTCGCGGCGAACGACGGGGTCGGCACAAAGGTCAAGCTGGCGATTGACCACGACCGGCACGATGCAATCGGGATCGATCTCGTCGCGATGTGCGTCAACGATCTGATCGTCCAGGGCGCAGAGCCGCTGCTGTTCCTTGACTATTTCGCCACAGGCAAGCTGGAGAACGGGATCGCGACCCGCGTGGTCGCCGGGATCGCCGAAGGCTGCAAGCTGGCCGGCTGCGCGCTGATCGGCGGCGAGACGGCGGAAATGCCGGGAATGTACGCGCCCGGCGACTATGATCTGGCAGGCTTTTGCGTCGGCGCGGTCGAGCGCGGGCAGCAGCTGACCGGGGACCGCGTCGCGGCGGGCGATGTCCTGCTGGGTCTGGCCAGCTCGGGGGTGCATTCCAACGGCTATTCGCTGGTCCGGCGGCTGGCGGCGGACAAGGGCTGGAAGCTGGACCGCCCCGCGCTGTTCGATGCCGACCGGCTGCTGATCGATCACCTGATCGAGCCCACGCGGATCTATGTGAAAAGCCTGCTGCCGGTGATCCGCGCGGGCCGCATCCATGCCCTTGCCCACATTACCGGCGGCGGCCTGCTGGAAAACGTGCCGCGCGTCCTTCCCGAGGGGCTTCATGCCCGGATCGATGCCGGCGCGTGGGCGCAGCCGCGGCTGATGGCGTTCCTTCAGGCGCAGGGCCATATCGAACCGGCCGAAATGGCGCGCACGTTCAACTGCGGGATCGGCATGGTTCTGGCGTTAGCGGCAGACGAAGTGGCCGGACTGACCGCCGATCTGGAAGCCGCGGGCGAGCAGGTTCACGTGATCGGCGCGATCGAGGCAGGTCCGCGTGGCTGCACGGTACAGGGCAGCGCCGAGGTATGGTCTGCCCGCGCGGCGTGGGAGGCGGTGCATCTTGGCTGAGCGTGCCAGGGTCGCCGTGCTCATCTCGGGCAGCGGCACCAATATGGCAGCGCTGCTCTACGCCAGCCGCACGGCGGATTGTCCCTACGAAATCGTGCTGGTCGCCAGCAACAACCCCGACGCCGCCGGGCTCACACTCGCCGCAGCCGAGGGCGTTCCCACCTTCGCCCTGCCGCACAAGGGCATGGCCCGCGCCGATCATGACCTGGCGATGGACGCGGCGATCCGGAATAGCGGTGCGCAGTTCGTTGCGCTCGCCGGCTACATGCGAATTCTGACGCCCGAATTTGTCGCCAGGTGGGAAGGCCGCATGGTCAACATCCACCCCTCGCTTCTGCCCAAATACACCGGTCTGCACACGCACAACCGCGCGCTAGCGGCCGGAGACAGCCACGCCGGCTGCACGGTCCATCTGGTCACCGCGGAACTCGATGACGGGCCGGTGCTGGGCCAGACTGCGGTTGCAATCCTGCCAGACGACAGCGCCGAAACGCTCGCCGCGCGGGTGCTGATCGCAGAACACCAGCTCTACGCCCGCTGCCTGGCCGCGCTGGTCAGCCGCGGGAGCTCGCCCGATTACCTGATCGAGCAGGTTCGGTCCCGTGCGCTGGCGCTGGCCGAGACCGACGAGGTGGTCAGCCACGGCATGCCCTGCTTCGGGATCGTCAAGGGCAAGAAGTTCGCCTATGTCTCCAACGACCACCACGGCGACGGCAAAGTGGCGCTGCTGGTCAAGGTCAGCGGACCCGACGAACAGACCCAGCTGATCGAGAACGACCCGGCGCGCTATTACCGCCCGGCCTATTTCGGCGATGGCTGGATCGGGATCCGGCTTGATCTTGGCGATACCGATTGGGACGCGGTGGCCGAATGGCTGGCGCGCAGCTGGCGCAGCGTGGCGCCGAAAAAACTGACCGCGCTGATCGACGCCGCGGATTCGTTCTAGATCTCGCCCCCGTCCACCATCGGCCGGTCCTCGCGCGTGCCGCGATAGCGCGCGTCGGGCTCGGTCGGTCCGGGTGCAATCACCACATAATCGTCGTGGACCTCGATCAGCGTCCCCACAAACGGCCAGCCGTCCATCGTGTTGACCCGATAGCTGACCGTATCGCCAACCTTGAAGGTCGCGGGATCGAAGTTGAAGCTAAACGGGCAATCCTCGCCCTCGCCGCCCATGCCGTGCATCGTCTGTCTCCTTGCCTGTCCAACATAGGGCTGGATTTCGTGTTGAAAAGCGGGTGCAGTGCACAGCAATGCTGGCTGACCTCGCCTGGGTGCTGACGGTTGCACTGCTGCTGGTTGAACTGGCGGTAGTGCTGCGCGCGATGCTGCGCCCGCTCAGGGAGCCGGCGTCGCGGATCGCCTGGGTGATCGCGATCCTGGTGGTGCCAATTGGCGGGGTGCTGGCCTATCTGCTGCTGGGTGAGGCACGGATCAGCGCCCGGCGGCGCGCCCGCTATGCCGCGATTGAGGCCCGCATGCCTCGGCCCGATGGCGATCCGGAGGCGGCCCAGTTGCTCAGCAGCGGCCGCTATGCAGCGCCCTTCGCGCTGGGACGGGCGGTCAACGGCCTGCCACCTACGCTTTACAACCGCGCGGAGCTGGCGCCCGACAGCAACGCGGCGCTCGGTGCAATGATCGCCGATATCGATGCCGCGACCGACACCGTCCATTTCTGCTTCTACATCTGGCTTGCGGACGGCAATGGGTTGAAATTCAAGGATGCGTTGCTGCGCGCTGCGGAGCGCGGCGTGAGAGTCCGGGCGCTGGCCGATGCGCTGGGCTCGCGGCAGTTCATCCGCTCGCCCCATTGGGCCGACTTGCGCCAGGGCGGCGTCGACGCCCGGATCGCGCTGCCGGTCGGCGGGCTGTTCTGGACCCTGATTCGCGGCCGGGTCGATCTGCGAAACCACCGCAAGGTTCTTGTGGTGGACAACCGGATTGCCTGGTGCGGGAGCCAGAACTGCGCCGATCCGGAATTCCGTATCAAGGCGCGCTTTGGCCCCTGGGTGGACCTGATGACCCGCTGGGAAGGCCCGATCGCGCGGCATTGCCAGTTTCTGTTCGCCAGCGACTGGCTGGCCGAACATGGTGATGACATTACCGCCCTGCTCGCCCCCGGTCCGGGCAAGGCGCCCGACAGTCCGGTCGGCATTGCGGCACAGGTGATCGGGACCGGCCCCAACCAGACCTATCCGGCGATGACCGGGTGCTTTTCCGAACTGGTTCACGCGGCCCGGAGCGAACTGGTCGTGACAACGCCCTATTTTGTGCCGGACGAGCAATTGCTGAATGCGCTGCTGTCCGCGGCCCGGCGCGGGGTGCGGGTAGTGCTGGTCCTGCCCCGACGCAACGACAGCTGGGTAGTCGCCGGGGCCAGCCGCAGCACCTATGCCGATCTGCTGCATGCCGGGGTCGAGGTGCACGAATTCCGCCCGGGCCTGCTCCACGCCAAGACAATGGTGGCCGATCGCGCAGTTGCGCTGATCGGCTCGGCCAATCTCGATAGACGCAGCTTCGAGCTCAATTTCGAGAACAACATCCTGTTCTCCGATCCGGCTTTTGCCGCCGAGATCCGGACACGGCAGGACCAGTGGCTGGCGCTGTCGGACCGTGTCACCCAGCGCCGTGTTGCCGGCTTTGGCGTGGGAGAGCGGCTTTGGCAGAACCTGATGGCGATGATGAGCCCGCTGCTGTGACACGGAAAAAGGGCCGCCAGATCGCTCCGGCGGCCTCTGCAATTCCAGTCGGAAGCCGACTCTAGCCGACGATTTCTTCCGGCTTGAAGAAGAAGGCGATCTCGATCGCCGCGTTCTCGTCGCTGTCGCTGCCGTGGACGGTGTTGGCCTCGATCGATTCGGCCAGCTCCTTGCGGATCGTGCCGGGCTCGGCGTTGGCGGGGTTGGTCGCGCCCATGATGTCGCGGTTGCGCTGCATGGCGTTTTCGCCTTCCAGAACCTGGACCACCACCGGGCCGCTGGTCATGAAATCGCACAGCTCGCCGAAGAAGGGGCGCTCCTTGTGAACGGCATAGAAGCCTTCGGCCTGCTGCCGGGTCATGTGGATGCGCTTCGAGGCGACGACGCGCAGGCCGGCCTCTTCAAGCATCTTGGTGACCGCGCCGGTCAGGTTACGGCGGGTGGCATCGGGCTTGATGATGGAGAAGGTGCGGGTAACCGCCATTGCTCTGATCCTTGCGAAATATTGTTGCTCTTGGGGGGTCGGCGCGCCCCTAGCGGGGAATCGGCGGCGGGGCAAGAATCAAGCAGCGGTGATCCACTTGCCCTCTTCCTGCTTGAAGTAGCGGCGCTGGACATCGTCCCTGCCGTCCAGCATCCGGTAGGTGGCACGCGCCTGGTCGATGGTCGATCCATCGAACAGCAGGAACACCCGCTCAAACTTCAACCCTTCGTCGCGCCACTCTCCGTCGGCGAAGACCACAAAGCGGGCAGCGTTGGCGGGCTCGACCCGGTCGGACAGCAGGATTGGCTGACGCTCTTCGTGCGGCCCGCCGACGGCGCCGTGCGCCAGGAAGCTGCCCTTGCGGCTCCAAAGGGCTTCGCTGATCCGCGCCAGCTGGGCGTCGTCGGCCGATACCACCAGCAGCGGTTCCCCGGTTTCCAACGCCTTGTCGGCGATCATCGCCAGAGCGCTTTCCGCTGGGTCGCGGCTCAACTGGTAGAAATCGACCTGCATCAGTCTTCCAGATTGTCCCGCACAAAACGGTCCAGCACGCGCACGCCAAAGCCGGTCGCGCCCTTGTCCCAGGTGGCGCCGGGCTTGCCCGCCCAGACCATCCCGGCGATGTCGAGGTGCGCCCACGCCATGCCCTTGTCGACAAAGCGCTGGATGAACTGCGCTGCCGTGATTGATCCCCCTTCGCGCGGGCCGACGTTCTTCATGTCGGCAATCGGACTGTCGATCAGCTTGTCGTAGGCCGGACCCAGCGGGAAGCGCCACAGCTTGTCGCCCGAGGCCGTGCCTGCGGCCAGCAGTTTCGCGGCCAGGGCATCATCGTTGGAGAAGATCCCGGCGTGCTCGTTGCCAAGCGAGATGATCATCGCCCCGGTAAGCGTGGCAAGATCGACGATCGCGGCAGGAGCGTATTCCTTTTGCGTCCAGGTGATCGCATCGCATAGCACCAGCCGCCCTTCCGCATCGGTGTTGATCACCTCGATCGTCTGACCCGACATCGACCTGACCACATCGCCCGGGCGCTGGGCGCCGCCATCGGGCATGTTTTCCACCAGCCCGCAGATGCCGACGACATTGGCCTTGGCCTTGCGGCGGGCAAGCGCGAGCATGGCCCCGGCAACTGCCCCGGCGCCGCCCATGTCCCACTTCATGTCTTCCATGCCGGCCGCCGGTTTCAGGCTGATCCCGCCGGTATCAAAGGTCACGCCCTTGCCGACGAAGGCGGTGGGCTTGCCGCCCGCAGGGCCGCCCTTCCATTCCATCGCCAGGATCCGCGCAGGCCGGACCGAGCCCTGCGCCACGCCGAGCAGCGAACCCATGCCCAGCGCCTTCATCTCCTTTTCGTCCAGCACGCGCACCACCACGCCGCTGTCCTTGAGCCGGGCGGAGACCCGTTCGACGAAGCTTTCCGGGTAAATCACGTTGGCCGGTTCGGTCACCAGTTCGCGGGTCAGTTCGACCCCTTCGGCCAGCGCCGCTTCGACCGCCCAGGCCTGTTCGGTTCCTGCGGGGGCATTGGCGACGCGGAGGGTGGTCAGAGTTGCCTTCTGATCCTTCGCCAGCTTGGTGCGGTAGGCATCGTGGCGCCAGGCTCGCAGCCGCGCGCCCAGCAGAACGGCGGCGGCATCGCTACCGCTCAGCTTTGTTCCGGCAAAGTCGACGGTCAGCGTCGTTTCGCCAGAGGCAACGAACTTTGCCGCCAGCGCGGCCCCGCCGCGTTCGAGCGCAGCGGTTCGGTCCTTGGCCCCCGGCTCACCAGCCCCGGCCAGCGCCACGCGGACCACCGTGCCCTCGCGGCTGGTGAAGCCTTCGAACAGCTGCCCGGCCTTGCCGGTGAAGCGCGAGGCTCGCGCGCCTTCCACCAGCACCACATCAAGATCGGGCGGCAGCGCCTCCTGATCGACAATCCGGGCGATCGGACTGGCACCGGCAGGCAGGGGGGCGGGAAGGAATTCGATCTTCATGCGGGCTCCCAAGGGAAAATTGCGCGCCGCGCTTCGATCCATGCGATGAAGCGTTAGGCCAATTGGTTAGCGTGGATTGCAGTTAAGCGCGGGCGGTGCGATAGGCAAGCCATGCTCAAAGCCCCGCAGCGCCGGCTGCCCAGCTTCGATCCTGGTTTTCCCGGCTGGCGTTCCGGCGCGGCGGCGCTGGCGCTTGCCCTGCTGGCATGGCCGCAATGGAGCTGGGCTCAGGACCGGGCGGCGACGCCGGCCGATGCTGCCGCCCCCGCGCCGGTAACCGGCGAAAGCGGCCCGATCGCCTTCGAGGCTGACGGGGTCAGCTATGACAGCAACGGCAACACGGTTACCGCCTTTGGCAACGTGGTTCTGCGTCGGGGCGACCAATCGATCCGCGCCGACAAGGTTGCCTGGGATCGCAAGAGCGGTCAGATCCTGGCCACCGGCAACATCCGCCTGGTCGATGCCGACGGTAATCAGCTGTTTTCGGAATCGCTGGAACTGACCGACGAGCTGAAGACCGGGGCCATGGACAACATGCTGCTGGCGCTGCGCGAAGGCGGGCGGCTGGCCGCCGCGAAGGGCGAGCGCGGCGAGGACGGCAAGGTCTACCTGTCGAACGCCGCCTACACCGCCTGCGCGGTGGAAGATGACAGCGGCTGCGCCCGCAACCCCAGCTGGCGGATCACGTCCGAACGGGTGATCTATGATCCCGACAAGAAGCAGGTCCGGTTCAAGGGGGCCCGGCTTGAATTGTTCGGAGCGCGGCTGATGCCGCTGCCAGGGCTTGTGCTGGCCACCGATGGGCGGCCGATCAACGGTCTGCTGATCCCCGATGTGCGGTATTCAACTTCCAACGGCGTCGAAGTGGTCAACACCTGGTACCAGAGGATGGGCGCCAACCGCGATCTGGCCGTCTCGGGCTACGTCTATACCAAGGCTGCGCCGATGCTGTCGGCCCGTTATCGCCAGCTGGCGAGCCAGGGGGCTTTCCAGCTCTCAGGCTATGCCACTTACGGCTCGCGCATTCCGATCGGCAGTCCGACCGTGGGCAGTCAGAAGGATTTTCGCGGCTATCTGGCCGGGAACGGGCACTATCAGTTCGATCCTTACTGGAGCCTGACCTTCTCCGGCCGGGTCGCTTCGGACCGCACCTTCCTGCGCCGCTATGACATCAGCCGCGATGACCGGCTGCGCTCGATGATCGACCTCGAACGGATCGATTCCGACAGCTACCTGTCCTTCGCCGGCTGGGCTACACAAACACTGCGCGCAGGGGATCGCCAGGGGCTGGTGCCGGTGGCCCTCCCGGCGATGGACTATCGCCGCCGGCTGAACGATCCGGTGCTGGGCGGCAAGGTCGAGCTTCAGCTCAACAGCCTGGCGATCACCCGCACCAGCGGCCAGGATACCCAGCGGGTCTTTGCGAGCGCAAAATGGGACCTGCGCCGGTTCACGCCGTGGGGGCAGGAAGTAACCTTTTCGACGCTGCTGCGGGGCGACGTTTATCACACCGACGAAACCGGGCTGACCTCGACCGCAATCTACCGCGGCAACGAAGGCTGGCGCACCCGGGGAATCGCGGCGGCGGCGATGGACGTGAAGTGGCCGCTGGTTGGCGCGTTCATGGGCGGCAGCCAGGTGCTGACCCCGCGATTCCAGATCGTCGCCAGCCCGATGCTGACCAATCTGGCCGTCCCCAACGAAGATGCCCGGGCCATCGATCTTGAGGATTCCAACCTCTTCGCGCTCAACCGCTTTCCCGGATATGATCGGGTCGAGGACGGGGTGCGCTTCACCTATGGCCTCGACTGGCAGTGGGAGCGCCCCAACTGGCGGGTGACCTCCACGGTGGGCCAGTCCTATCGCCTGACCAGCCGTCCGACCCTGTTGCCGGACGGTACCGGCCTGTCCAACCGGGTGTCGGACATCGTCGGGCGAACCGAACTGCGCTTCAAGGACTTCGTAAAGCTTACCCACCGCTTCCGGCTCGACAAGGACAACCTGGCGGTGCGGCGCAACGAATTCGACGCGGCGATCGGCACCAACCGGACCTATGCCGAAATCGGCTATCTTCGGCTCAACCGCAATATCAGCGCTTCAATCGAGGATCTGCGCGACCGCGAAGAGGTACGCTTTGCCGGACGAGTCGGCTTTGCCCGCTATTGGTCGGTGTTCGGATCAGGCGTGATCGACCTGACCAGCACCAACGAGGATCCGACCCTGATTGGAGCCGATGGATTCCAGGCGGTGCGGACCCGGCTGGGCGTGGCCTACCAGGACGATTGCATCCAGCTCGATTTCACTTGGCGGCGCGACTATGTGGCGACCGGGGACGCGCGAATGGGCAACACCTTTGAAGTGCATTTCGCGCTGCGCAATCTTGGCTTCCGTTGATAGTGCCCGCTGGCACATTGGCAGGCCTGCGCAAACGCGCTATCCGCCCGGCACAAGGCTTGGTGCTCAGCTTGGGTTCAGCCAGCGCGCCGCAAGGGGCCTGGCAGGTCCGGCAGGGTTCCAACCCGTCGTTTTTGGGAATTGATAACCGGTGAAACCCACTTCGTCCCCCCGTTTTTCCGCCCGCATTGCCATGCTTCCGTTGCTCGCCGCCGCGCTCTCGCTGGGCAGCGTCGCTGCGGCCCAGGATGAATCCGGCGGCCTGTCGCTGCCCAGCAATCCACAGTTCTTCGTCAAGGAAGATCCCAACCACCGCAAGGCAACGGTTGTGGTGAACGGCGAAATCGTAACCGGCACCGATGTCGATCAGCGGGTTGCGCTGATCGTTGCGGCCAGCGGCGGCAAGATCGGCGAAGAAGAGCTGAAGCGGCTCAAGCTGCAAGTCCTTCGCAACCTGATGGACGAAGCCCTGCAGATCCAGGAAGCCAAGGTTCAGGAAATCTCCGTCGATGAAGCCGAAGTCGATCAGACCTATGAGCGGATCGCCCGGCAGAATTTCGGCCAGGATCCCAAGGCGATGGACACCTATCTGGCCAAGATCGGCTCTTCGCCGGCGTCGCTCAGGCGGCAGATCCGGGGCGAGCTGTCGTGGCAGCGGTTGCTGCGCCGCAATGTCCAGCCGTTCGTCAACGTCTCCGACGACGAAGTGCGCGATGTGATCAAGCGGATGCAGGAAGCCAAGGGCACCGAGGAATACCGGGTCGGCGAAATCTTCCTGTCGGCCACCGATGAAAACAAGGCGGCGGTGCTGGAGAACGCCAACAAGATTGTCGAACAGCTTCGCCAGGGCGGCTCGTTCCAGGGCTATGCCCGCCAGTTTTCGGAAGCGTCAACCGCTGCGGTCGGTGGCGATCTGGGCTGGATCCGGCTGGGCCAGCTTCCGCCCGAGCTCGGCAACGCCTTGCAGCAGCTGCAATCCGGCCAGCTGGTCGGCCCGATCGAAACGCGCGGCGGGTTCTCGATCCTGCTGCTGATCGACAAGCGTCAGGTGCTGACCGCCGATCCACGCGATGCGCTGCTCAGCCTCAAGCAGGTGTCGATCAGCTTCCCCAAGGGGACGACCGAACCGCAGGCTGCGGCCAAGGCCAAGCAGTTTGCCGATGCCATGAAGGGCGCGCGCGGCTGCGGCACCGTCGATGCCATCGCCCAGGGCCTCGGTGCCGAAGTGGTTACCAACGAACAGATGAAGGCACGCGACCTGCCCGGCCAGTTGCAGCAGATGGTGCTGGGCCTGTCGATGGGTGAAACCACCCCGCCGTTCGGTTCGATCGACGACGGTGTCCGCGTGCTGATGCTGTGCGGCCGCGACGATCCCAAGGCCAGCGCCGATCCCGATTTCGATCAGATCCAGTCGCAGATCGAGGAAGAGCGCGTCAACAAGCGCGCCCAGACCTATCTGCGCGACCTGCGCCGCGATGCGGTGATCGACTACGACTGATGCTGCAAGGCCCGCTCGCTGTATCGCTGGGCGATCCGGCGGGCGTTGGTCCGGAATTGATCGCGGCGGCCTGGGCCAGGCGCGATCAGCTTGACCTGCCGCCGTTCTTTGTCGCCGGGGGGCCAGAGGTGCTGGCCGCCGCCGCCCGAACCCGGTCGATTTCACTACCCGTCGCACAGATTTTCCATCCGTCCGAAGCGCTGGCCTGCTTCGGCGCCGCCCTGCCCGTCCTGGCGGGGGCGGACGGCGACTACGCGCCCGGCGCTCCCAGCCGCGAAGGCTCCGAACTGGCGCTCGCCTCGCTGACCGAAGCAACCCGCCTGACCGTTGAGGGAGAGGCCGAGGCGCTGGTGACCGGCCCGATCGCCAAGGCGCGGTTGGCCCAGGTCGGCTTTGACCACCCCGGCCAGACCGAATTCGTTGCCGAGGCCTGCGGGGTCGATCCGGGCGATGCAGTGATGATGCTGGCGGGCCCCACCCTGCGCACCGTTCCGCTGACTGTCCATATCCCGTTGGAGCAGGTCGCCACCGCGCTCAGCGAAGCGTTGATCGAGCGCAAGGGCCGCATCGTGGCCATGGCGCTGATCCGCGACTTCGGCATCGCTGCGCCCCGGCTCGCGGTGGCTGCGCTCAACCCCCACGCGGGCGAGGACGGTCGGATGGGCGACGAGGAAGCCCGTGTGATTGCCCCGGCCATTGCCCGCCTGCGGGCCGAAGGCATCGCCATCGACGGCCCCTTCCCTGCCGACGGCCTGTTTGCCCCGCGCCAGCGCGATACATTCGACGCGGCGCTGTGCATGTACCACGATCAGGCGCTGATCCCGCTCAAGGCGCTCGATTTCGATTCCGGCGTCAACGTCACCCTGGGTTTGCCGATCATCCGCACCAGCCCCGATCACGGCACCGCCTTCGGCATTGCCGGCACGGGTCAGGCCGATCCCGGAGCGTTGATCGCCGCGATCCGGATGGCCGGCGAATGCGCGACGCGGCGGTACGGGGCATGAGCCTTCCCCCGCTGCGCGAGGTCATCGCCCGCCACGGCCTGTTTGCAACCAAGGCGCTGGGCCAGAACTTCCTGTTCGACGAGCAGCTGCTTGACCGGATCGCCAGACTGCCCGGCGATCTCAAGGGTGCCCAGGTGCTGGAGATCGGCCCCGGCCCCGGCGGTCTCACCCGTGCGTTGCTGCGCGCTCGCGCGCAGGTCACCGCGATCGAGATGGATGCACGCTGCCTGCCCGCGCTGGCCGAGCTGGACGCGGCCTTCCCCGGCCAGCTGCGGGTGATCCACGGCGATGCGACCAAAGTCGCGCACGGGATCGACGGCCCGTTTCACGTCGTCGCCAACCTGCCCTATAACGTCGGCACGGCGCTGTTCGTCGGCTGGCTGGG